>CATGXW010000027.1 GCA_949542085.1 uncultured Alphaproteobacteria bacterium | reverse complement strand
GGAATCATGCCAGTTGATATGATTCCCGTTTCTTTTCTCCCCCAGATGCACGTGGCCAGTTCCCTGGCGCATGAATGGTGGCATTACAATTTGCCAAATGGAAAAGACGCAGACCACCCGATGATTGAGTGGCCGTTTGAAAGGACCGAAAAATGACAAAGATTTCGTGGAAACCGGGGACGATGCTCTCTCCGGTACCGCCGGTTATGGTAACCTGCGGCACAATGGAAAAACCCAATGTATTGACTGTTGCATGGACAGGTATTGTCAACACCGAACCGCCGATGACATATATTTCGGTTCGTCCGAGCCGCTTCTCGCATAACATTATCAAAACGAGCGGTGAGTTTGTTATCAACGTTTCCTCCTTGGAACTGGCCAAGGCCTGTGATTATTGCGGCGTGACATCCGGACGCAAAACAGATAAAATCAAAGACATGAAGCTTGAGCTTGAAGCCTGTCAAAAAGTTAAAGCGCCAATGTTAAAAAAAGCGCCGATTTCCTTGGAATGCATCGTAAAATCGGTTCAATCTTTCGGTACACATGATATGTTTTTGGCGGAAATCGTCAATGTCAGCATTGATGACAAATATCTGGAAAAAGACGGGCGTTTCGCTTTGGAAAAAGCTGGATTACT
Organism: uncultured Alphaproteobacteria bacterium; assembly: GCA_949542085.1. Lineage (GTDB taxonomy): Bacteria > Pseudomonadota > Alphaproteobacteria > RF32 > CAG-239 > CAZU01. The sequence goes on along the minus strand of CATGXW010000027.1, from coordinate 7,220 downwards.
CGCTTACGCACACGGCCGTTATTATACCTTGGGCCGAGACTTGGGCGCTTTCGGTTTTTCGGTCGACAAGACAAAGGAAAATAAAACCAAACCCCGCAAGTCAAAATTTGCTGAAGTGTTGAGAGCGGAAGAAATTTTGGCCGATAAGGTCGGCGCTATCAAAAAAGGCTTGCGACCGCAACACAAAAAAGGAACCGGAAAGCGTTTGTCTCCGCAAGGAAAAACAAAAGCAACCCGCGATGAAAAACCACGCAAAAAATTTCACAAGTAAGAAAAGGCCCATTCGTTTGAATGGGCCTTTTGCTAACTATTTTGTTTATCCCGATTAATCGTTTTCGGATCTAACGTTGTTTGCTTAACCTCTTTTTTGGGATCCGTTACGCCTCGTTCTTTTTTGATTGCCTCATAGGCTCGCCCCCAAGCGCCACCCTGACTTCTTGCAAACTCTTCTTCTTTTTTCTTGTCAAACGGTTCCCCTGATTTTTCGGCTTTATCCCGAGCCATATTTTCTTTAACTTGTAACCCGCGGATTTCTCTTGCCGCTCGTTGTTCCGCAGGACTTAAATCGGCTATTTTTTCTTGGAAATCAGCTTCGCTTGAAATTTTATATCTTTGCGTTTCCTGATCAAATGTCCCCACGGATGATCTGATGCCCTTCAAAGCCTCTGATTTTGCCAGCAATTTTTCTTGTTCCGTTTGCGGTTCCGTTTTTTCTGATTGCGGCTGCTCCTGTGTGCGGGACGGTTTCTCTCCCTCTTTAGGACCTAAACCATCGCGGGTTAACAACTCTTGTTGCGCTTTATTAAGATCGCTCCATTTCAATTTATTGATGTCTTCGACTTTCATTCCGTCAACATGCCCGTTATCCATCAGATAGTGGCGCTGTTCAGGTGTCAAAGCCGGTTCATCTTTATTTTTAGAGGCGTCACGCTCTTCCCCTTCCTTAGGCTTTTCGCCATTATTCTCGTCTTGCTGACCTTCACGTTTTTTATCCATAATCTCTTTTAATTCTTTTCCATTTTCAATGGTCATGCCGCTGGCTTCCGCGGCTTTGACCAACGCATCATAAAGTTCAACCGGCGTATTTTCATCAATTCGGAATGAATCCTTACCGCCATTTTTGATATGCGCCAAAGTCGCCATACAAGCCTTGTCAAGCTCTTCGCCTTGTGCCTTGCTCAGATCAATTGAATAACGGTCTTCTTCAGCAGAGTGAGATATGGCATCCCCTTGATAAGTTTCCTCTGTTTGCTGACCATCAACCTGACGGGTGTATTTCACATCTTTTAACGGAGCATAATCCTCCCCGTCTTTCTGAGCCTCAACAGTCGCAGCATCTTTCTCTTCCTCAGCTTCTTCACCATCGGCCGGCGGCTCCGTGTTGTCGTCCGAGGCCTGCCCTGCCGACCGGACTTTCTTTGGGTCCGGATCTTTTGTTGCATTTTCAACCTCGTCTTGCGATGCGGTCGGCGGAAGCTCTTCTAAGTCCCGCGTTTCAATTTGTTTGCGATATTGTTCCCTTATTTCAGAAACATCAACGCCTTGTTCTTCCAAGCTTTGCAAGGTTTTGCTAAACAATGTTGTGGCTTGCAACAGCTCGTCGCGATTTTTCGTTACTTTGGCTGAAGTTTCAAATCTTTTAGCGGCTGTGGTCCGATGCTTGCTATGCTTTGCTTTCAATTCGTTTTCACTTTTGGAAAATTCCGCATCACGCTTTTTGGTTTTCGCAGTAATCCGCTGTTTGAAATTCTGTAACTTTTTTATTTTCTTTTTAGTTTCTTTATTTTTTCTTTTGTCCGGCCCCATAGTCGTTTCAAGCCTTTTTATTTCAGCCTCTATACCGGTCATTAACTTACCGCCGGCGGTTAACTCCGATGAAGGCAGCTTATCGAGCAACTCATTCAAATCTTTACTCTGTTCCCGTGATTGGAACGGATGACGAACTCGCGCCCACAAAGACGGGGTTTTAACTCCTCCATTGCTGACGGAATCTAAAAAGCTTGTGACGTCGCCTTTTCCTTCCGTTCCACTCGTCAGTGTCTTAAGCTGCAATTTTTCCAAATTTCTCAGTGTTCTGTGAGAGCGAAATTTTTTCATAGGATGACGCCAGCCGGAAATCTTTGTCGCTTCCCGCTGTTCTTTAATCAAGTCGTCAAGCTTCACTCCTTCCGGAAGCTCTTTTTTGATTTTCATATGTTCCAACGCTTTTTGCGCAGACAATGTTACATCGGCTTCTTTAATCGCGTTTTTGGCGTCATTTTGTTTCCATTCCTGATACCCCAATTGTCCGCCTTTGCCACGAGCTCGGCGCTGAACCTGACTTACCGTAAACAATTCACCGCGCTCACTGTCGCGCAAATCTCTTGAGGTTTCGCCTTCTTTTACAGACTTTTCCATTTCGGCTTTGAGTTGCGGAAGAAGCTCTTTCGTCCAGCTGTTATCAATGCCGTCCCCCCAATCGATAGAACCGTTGGCAATTTGTTTGCTGAACCAAACCAATTCTTCGGAAGCAAGTGTTTGTCCATCTTTTAATTTGCCGACCAGTTCTTCAATCGTGTACTCTTTTTTCTCTTCCGCCGGAGGGATTTCTTGGGAACCATTTTGAGAAAAAACTTCACTACCCGCCATCTCAACCATAACTGCTATCCTTATAAATAGTTCATATTAATTTGATTGTACCTGATTTTTCCCTAACAATCAATTAATAAGGCTATTTTTTTGTCAAATTAACAAAAACGTAACAAATATATTTTCTGTAAAAACATGTGCATAAGGCCATAGGTTTAATTGAACAAATTTGTCGCCTCCGTTATTGTTTAAGCAATGTTTTTACTAAGGAAAGCCACATGAAAAAAGTTATCGCGCTATTGGGAGCCGCTGTTTTGTTCAATGCCGCACCGGTTTTGGCCGCAGACGCTCCGAGTTATGGAAGTTTGTACAATATTGAATGGTGTCCCTGCAATCCGGAAGAACCTTTTGACGAAAACGGCTCCGTAGTTATGGGCAAAACGGTTATGTGTCCGTGCAACAGCCTTTATTCCGGTTACAAAAAAGGGTTTGACGAGGATATTCGCGACATTAAACGCGCGGCGAACAATCAATTGCGCAAACTCAACTACTTCAAATACTACGTCGGTTTTGACTATAATATTGCCAAACAGTCTTCCGCCTCGTCTGATTTGACTTTTGACGACATTCATTTTGCCCAATCTCCTATCCACATCAATTCTGACAGCATTATTGATGATCAGGACAATTTGTCTTTTGTTTTGGGCTCCCGCGTCAGTAAATATTGGGGATTGGAAGCGTTCTATGAAACGACGTACAAAGACAATAACACAACTCAGATTGATAACAACATCATCAACAATGTCGATTATTATATGATGAATGATTATTTGACATCGTATCGGGCTTTTGGTGTTGATTTCATTGGTTATGTTCCGCTGTCATCGTTCTTTGATGTTTTGGGGTCCCTTGGTGTGGCTCAGTATAAAGTCGAAAACGCCACTCGTTTTTCCATCTACAATATTGACGGAACTCAGTTAGTTGATGTTATCGGTCAGAATTTTGACGAAGATAAAATCGGCTGGCGTATTGCGGCCGGCGCTCAAATGAACATTGCCGAAGGCGTTGCTTTGCGCGCCATGTATCGTTACATCTCCCTTGGGGGTGACATCGTTGACGATATGAAAGAATTTTCAATCGGCGTTAGATTTTTGTTCTAGTTTACAGAAAGGTTTTTAATGATGAAAAAAATATTTTTAACAACAGCTTTATTAAGCTCTGTGACGTGGAACATGGCGGTTGCCCAATCGTATAATCCGAACTATCCGTCCAACATGAGCTATAATTATTCCAACTATGGGAAACCAACTCTCAAAACAAAGGAAAACGAATTAAAACGGTTTAGTATTGGTTTTGATTATATTTTTGGTTCCGCCGGTATTGTCGATAAACAGATTTCTTTAGACAACCCCTTGTTGGGTGGCGATCCTTTTGAAACCAACACCAGTCGTTTTGATGACAGAGTGGATTCTTTGAACGGTAATATCGGTTTTCGCCCGTTCCGTTATTTGGGATTTGAAGCTTTTTATCAAAAATCTTTGGAAAACACCGATGTTCAGTATCGAGAAAGCTATGCTCAGGACATTCGTTTTGCGCAAACAGAATACACCTTAAAGTATGAAGCTTACGGTATTGATGTGTTGGGCTATATTCCGGTGACAACATGGTTGGAATTTTTGGGAACATTCGGTGTTGCCAAATACGAATTTGACGCAGAACTCAATTTCAATGCTTATCGAGAAGTAACAGACAAAGATAACTTGTACAAATCAACAAGTTATAAAATCAATGAAGCCAAAACAGCGCTTCGTTATGGTGTCGGCGCACAAGTCTGGCTCAGTAAACGTCTGGCCTTTCGCGCGATGTATCGCTATGCTGATATCGGAGGGGAATTTTTCGAAGATATTCAGGAAGTTTCGCTCGGTGTGAGATATAATTTCTAATCATAAAAAAGCCGCTTTTACAGCGGCTTTTTTATTACTCTCTGGTATCAAATTCTTCAAAATATTCTTTAAGGTGAGACAGCAGAGCCTTGTTGGTGAAAAACTTGCAACAATCAGCATCACTGGTAGTTGTATCTTCGGGAACGGGGCGATATTTTTGCAAAAAATATTTCTTCACGCCTTTTTCCTTCAAAAATTCCACCATATTTACAATATCATCAACGCTCAGCAAGCGAGGATCGCAAGTTGTGCGGCACTCAAAATCTTTGCCGGATTGCAGCAAAATGTCCAAGCTTTGCAAAACCTTTTCAAGATGATTGGTCTTGGTCACTTCTTTATAGCGTTCGGCTGTCAACGGCGCTTTTATATCCAACCCCACCCAATCAACTTTATCAATCACCTTTTGCAGATGTTCGGGACGGTATCCGCCGGTGTGCAGACCGATTTGATACCCCAGCGCCTTGACTTCATCCATTGCGGCGCCCAGATTATCCTGAACCAAGGGTTCTCCACCGCTAAACACAACCGCATCCAGACGGCCGCGGCGTTCTTTCAAGAAATCAACAAATTTTTCCCAGACGAAGTCTGTCGGCTGACCGATTTTTTGAATAGCCGTATTATAACAAAACGGGCAACGCCATGGACAGCCCTGCATAAAAATGACAGCGGCCAGCTTCCCCGGATAGTCAACGACAGAAAAGGTTTCAACACCACCTATGAATATTATTGCCCATTTTATTTTCCCTGATATGCGTTATCCCGAGCCTATGGCCCGGGATAACAAATTTGTTACTGCAGATTTAAATTATTCTGCGGCGATATCCAAAGCATCCATTTCAACAGCTTTGCTTTCGCAGAAACATTTGCGAGAGTAAAATTCAGACTTCTTACCTTTATTGAATTCAGATACCGGACGGAAATAACCCATCACACGTGTCCAAACTTCACAAGGTTGTCTTTCTTCGTCTTTTAATACTACGTCCTCAAAATTGATAGTTGTCATCTTTTCTTTCTCCAATATTAATTTTACTCTATGCAACTTCTTTTCTGGAAGCTGCGGCTCTTTTCTCTGCCTTTTTCTCTTCATCACAGATCGGGCAGAAGTGATGTTCTCCGGAAATATATCCATGCTTCGGGCAAACGGAAAATGTCGGAGTAATCGTAACGTACGGTAAGCGGTAGTTTGTCAAGACACGTTTAACAATATCACGGCAAACTTTTGCTGATGAAATTCTTTGTCCCATGTAAAGGTGCAAAACAGTACCACCGGTGTATTTGGATTGCAGAGTTGACTGCAGTTCCAAGGCCTCAAACGGATCATCGGTATAACCAACAGGCAATTGAGATGAGTTGGTATAATACGGATTTTCTTTAGTACCGGCTTGGATAATATCGCTGAAACGTTTTTTATCTTCACGGGCAAAACGATAGGTCGCACTCTCGGCCGGTGTGGCTTCAAGGTTGTACATATGACCGGTTTCTTCTTGGATTTTAACCATTTTTTCACGGATGTAATCCAAGAACTTAACGGCAAAATTCTGTCCCCATTGATCCGCAATGGAATGCTCATCATTTGTGAAGTTGCGAATCATCTCATTGATACCATTAACACCGATGGTTGAGAAGTGATTGCGCAATGTTCCCAGATAACGTTTGGTGAACGGGAACAAGCCGTTATCAATCAGTCTTTGAATAACTTTGCGTTTGATTTCCAAAGAAGTGCGGGCAATGTCCATCAACTCGTCAATACGTGCAAACAGACCGGCTTCATTGTTCTTGTAAACATAACCCAAACGAGCGCAGTTGATGGTGATAACACCGATGGAACCAGTTTGTTCCGCGGAACCGAACAGACCGTTACCGCGAGCCAACAATTCACGCAAGTCTAGTTGCAGGCGGCAACACATTGAACGAATCTGACCGGGTTTCAATGTCGAATTGATGAAGTTTTGGAAATACGGCAGACCATATTTGGCAGTCATTTCGAACAGGAGTTCTGTGTTGTCGTCTTCCCACGGGAAATCCGGTGTCATGTTATAAGTCGGAATCGGGAATGTGAACGGACGGCCTTTAATATCACCACGCATCATGACGGTCATATAAGCCTTGTTAATCATGTGCATTTCTTCTTTCAAATCACCGTATGTAAAGTCTTGTTCAACACCGGCAATCAAAGGATGCTTGTCACGCAAATCTTCCGGACATACCCAGTCAAAAGTGAAGTTGGTAAACGGTGTTTGAGAACCCCAACGAGAAGGAACGTTCAAATTGTAAACCAATTCCTGAATAGATTGCTCAACCTGTTCATAGGTCAGCTTGTCAGCGCGGATATAAGGAGCCAAGTAGGTATCAACAGATGAGAAAGCCTGCGCACCGGCCCATTCGTTTTGCAATGTTCCCATGAAATTAACCATCTGACCGACAGCGGCGCTCAAGTGTTTGGCCGGACCGGCTTCGGTTTTACCGGGGACACCGTTGAAACCTTCGTGCAACAAGTTTTTCAGAGACCAACCGGCACAATAAGCAGCCAACATATCCAAATCGTGAATATGAATATCACCGTTGCGGTGAGCTTCGCCGACATTAGCCGGATATACATGGCTCAGCCAGTAGTTGGCGGTAACTTTACCGGAAACGTTCAAAATCAAACCACCGTTGGAATACCCTTGGTTGGCGTTGGCATTAACACGCCAATCCAATCTTTCCAGA
>CATGXW010000026.1 GCA_949542085.1 uncultured Alphaproteobacteria bacterium | reverse complement strand
TTACCCTATATTATATTCAGATAAAAACTTAGAAAAGGATGATTCCATGGAAAATGAGACTTTTGCAAAAACAGCCGCTGTCGCTGATTACGATGCCGGTTTGCGCAGCTACTTTATGCGTGTTTACAACTATATGGCTGGTGGTTTGTGCGCTTCTGCCCTCGCGGCCTTTGTCGTTATCAACACACCTTTGTTGCGTCTGTTCTACAATTTTGCTCCCAATGGCTACCCGACAGGTTTATCCGCTTTCGGTTGGTTGGCATTCATTGCACCACTGATTATGGTTATTGCTCTCGGTTCCGTGGTCAATCGTGGCACAGCCAAACAAGTTCAGGCAATGTTTTGGGGCTTTTCCGCGATTATGGGAATTTCTCTTTCTCCGGTATTGTTAGCCTACACCGGTTCCAGCGTAACCCGCATCTTCTTGGTAACCGCGGCTACCTTTGGCGGAATGAGCATTTACGGCTACACCACCAAACGTGATCTGTCCGGAATGGGTTCTTTCATGATTATGGGTTTATGGGGCGTTATTATTGCTTCCATTGTCAATATTTTCATGAAAAGCAGCGGCCTTGATTTCGCTTTGTCTATTCTTTCCGTTGTCATCTTCACCGGATTGACAGCCTATGACACACAAAAAATCCGCACCATCTACAACGGTGCTGACAGCAATGATGTCATGACCAAAAAAGCAATTGTCGGTGCTTTGGAATTGTATCTTGATTTCATTAACATGTTTATGGCGCTGCTAAGACTGTTTGGCGATCGCAGATAACAAAAAAAGCGCTCCATAACGGAGCGCTTTTTTTTACAACTCAACAATCACATTTCCCGACTTTTCTTTAGCCTGCTCTACCGCTTGAATTGTCAATTGAACAAGCTTTTTGGCAGACGGAGCCGACACGGGAAAAACCGTTGCCCCAAGACTGTAAGCGACATCATACTTATTAAAATTATCACTTATACCGGCATCCAAAACACTCTTAATCCTCGAAACAGAATCATTCAAAGAATTCCCGTCTTTCCCCATCGGCAACAAAAACCAAAAAGGATACTTCAGACCTCGTGCAACCGTACATTTTTTATCCAGCGCAAGAGCCAATTGATATGCCAGCTTTTTATACAAAGCGTCTTCAAGCTGCATATTTCTGAAAACATCAACATTATCAACAGAAAGAGCCACAACAGCCAACCTATTTACTTCTGCTTGCTGTTTATCCTTCTCCATATTGACAGCCACCTGAAGCCGGTCCTCAAACAAGAAAAAATTAGGCAGTCCCGTACTGATATCGTACAAAGGATTAACCACAACTTTTTCGGCTTTCTGCTGAGAAGAGCCGATTAAAATAAACGAAAAATGTGATGTGTCAGGAAGATAAACCGCAGACAGAGTTAGAGGAAAAACATTCTGTTGAAGCGTCTTTAAGCGAATATTGAGTTTTTTTTGCTCCATCAACATTCCGCCGATATTATCCGCCAACACATTCCAATCCTGAGGATCGACAAAGTTAAAAAAGCTCCCCTCCGAACTTGATTGAAAACCATCAATTCCCAAAAGGGCGCGCGCTTTTTTATTCAGATAAATAACATTATCGTCACAGACAATAAAAATCAGGCGTTCCGAAGTTTCAAAAACATTCTTAACCATCTCTCCCAGATTAACGTCCATTTTTTCCCAAATGTTTGCAGAAAGAGTGGTTTGTTTTTTTGCTTCAGCAACAACATGCTGTTCCGAAACGGTTTCCAAATCCTCCATCGTCGCCCTATAAGTTTCGACTTCTCTAAGGATATCCAAATCAACGGCATACCCGTTATCAAAATTGCCGTTTCCTTCCAAAAAATCTTTATTGATTATCTCTGCCATTTTTTTCAACTCTTTGCGTTTTTTTTAATATTAAAACCTCTTTTTCAAAAAAACAACGTCTAAATATTTGCAGTTTATTAATAAAATTACTTTATAGTTCATTTAACTATATCAAAATTAAGAGTTTTTCAAAATGGCAGAAAGCGAAGAAAACGTTCAAAAAGAACCTCAACCCTCTCCTGAACCGGAAAAAAACATTTTTCTGGTTAAAGAACGTTATGAAATTGATTTTAACACACCGTTGCCCCAATTTGATACAAACGGTGCCATTGCTTTCCAAACCAAAGACAAAACCAACCCGCAAAAAGAACTTTTTGCCCTTGTATGCAGCAATGAACATCCTCCGCGTCTTTCCATTTTATCCTACCTAAAATCAATGGATCACACCGGTATTTTAAAATTGGTCGATTATGGTGTCGTTGACTTTCCGCAAACAAAAACCCAAAACATGGCCCTGATTTATCGTCGGCCGACGGGACCGAAAGTTTCCGAATTCAATCCGGAAAAAGCTTTCAACAAAAACAGCTTCGAAAAATTCAAATCATGTGTACTGTCATTGTTGGCAGCCTGTGAAGCTCTAAAATCTTATAACATCACACATCGGGCATTACGTCCGGACAACCTCTACTACAAAGACTCAAGTTGTTCAGAAATTGTTATCGGCGATTGCGCGGCGGCTTTTCCGTCTTTATACCAACCTTCCGAATATGAAACAATTGAAAACCTGTTAGCGCTTCCGCAAGGCCGCGGCAACGGAACCATCGCTGATGATGCATATGCTATCGGTGTCGTCATGCTTGCTGTTGTTCTTCAAAAAGAAATTAATTTAGGTGTCTCCACCCCTGAACTTTTAAGGATGAAGCTAAAAAAAGGATCTTTTACCACATTGACGAATGGCGAAAAAATTGCCAGCCAGTTCACCTCCGTCTTAAAAGGATTGTTGATTGACAATGCGGAAAATCGCTGGGGATACATGCAAGTATATAATTATTTGGATGGCAAAGGCGGCTCGGTCAATGAACTGAACGAAAGATCAATGCGTGCATTGACAATCAACGGTGAAAAACTTTACACAGCAAAAAGCATCGCCATCGCCCTGCAAAGTTATCCTGAAGAAGCGGTAGGATTGATCCGCAACGGCAAACTTCAGGAATGGATAAAAAATGGTCTCGGTAATGAAAAACTCTATGCCAAAATAAGCAAAATCACCCAACAACAAACAGAAAACAACAGTTCTCCATTCAACATAATTTCTCAAATCTGTATTTTGTTGGATCATACGCTTCCCATCAAAACAGGAGATTTATATCTTTTCCCCGAAGGGCTGCCCAAAGCAATCTTTTATTACCTAAAAAACGGTTTAGGACTAACGGATTTCTACTCTTTACTGTCCAACGATTTAATAAAACTTTGGTATCAGGAACAACCCTCTTTACGGGCTCCGTCAAACAGCAGCGAATTCAAAAACTACATCAACCGCAAAGATTTCGGATATGGCATCGACAGGATAATGTATGATTTTGACGAAGACTTACCCTGCACCAGCCCGCTCATCAACGGAGATTTTATCAATTCTCCCTCACGGTTACTCCGTTCTTTAAACAACAACTATTCTCAATTCAAAGAACGAATGCCTTATGATAAAAATATCATCGCCTATTTGCGTTGCAAAATGGGTAAAAAAATAGACGGGATTCTGACAGACTTAAATTCCAGACAAGAAAGCATGCAAAACAGTGCTATCATTCGTCTTTACGCCAACATCCAAAACAAACACGGTCCCGTACACCTTTACAAACTCACACAATGGTTGCTTAATGCGGCTCGCCCCGTCATCTGGACCTATCATAATCTAAAATATCAAAAATACTTGGAACATGAGCTGATAAAAACATCAAAGAGCGGAAAAATCATTGACTTATACGATGTTTTAGAAAACGACAAAGCCCGCCAAAAAGACAAAGAGGAATACAGTTCGGCACTAAAAGAAATAAGCCGTCTGACTTCTGAAAAAAACAAAATTCTGAGCGGAAGCACCAAACTTGACGAGGAATCTAAAGAACTTGCTTGGCGTTTTGCCGCCGTTTTGGGAACATTATCAATGATAACATCTTTTGTTTTCAGCCTGCTGCACTGGATAATGCAATGAAATTACGAAAAAAAAACAATGACAAACCTCAAAAAGAAAAAAAACTCTCACTGGTTCAGAAATGGGTCTTGGCTGCGGCTCTGATTGTTCTGATTGTTGCAACCTTTCCGGTAGCTCTGGTCATAATCATCGGCCTGTTGCCGTCTGTCACTCTTCTCATAACCGATCCTCATAACGGCAACAAACTCATTATCGTCGGTTGTTTTAATCTGACAGGTGTCTTTATTTGCCTGACCAACCTCATCAACCAAATCGGAGCGATTGAACCGTTCACAATCCGCAACAATATCTTCAATCTTTTGATTATGCTGGGAGCGGCCGGCTTCGGAATGATATTATATTATGAATTGCCCAACCTGTTTGTAAAATTATCAACGTCATCATCTCAACGAAGAATCAAAAACATTGATTCCAAACTTGAAAAATTAACCGCTGAATGGGGAAACAACAATCAGACCTCTCCTTCCGAAAAATAAAAGCCCGTTCTGGGCTTTATATTTTTATACCGGAAGACCGATAGTCTTTTTGATTTTCTTAATCGAATTCAGTTCAATCTGACGAACACGTTCTTTAGAAATATTATAAGTCTTGCTCAAATCATCCAAAGTAACGGCCTTGTCACTCAAACGACGTTTGAACAAAATGTCTTTTTCACGCTTGTTCAGACAAACCAAAGCCTGATTAAACAGCTTGCGGCGATGACGCATCGTGTCGCTATAAACCAACACATCTTCCTGATTGGGTTTATTATCAGCAATAAAATCCATCCATTCGCTGCCTTTTTCGGATGACGCGTCAACAATTGTGTTCAAAGAACCGTCATGTGCTTTCAGACGCATATTCATATCTGTCACATCTTGCACGCTGACATCCAAAGAACGGGCTATACCGTTCAGCACTTGTGGAGACAATTCTCTGTCATCGGTCAAATTCAGTCTGTTTTTAATTTTACGCAAATTAAAAAACAGTTTTTTCTGAGCGGCTGTGGTTCCGATTTTAACCAAAGACCAGGAATTAAGAATATATTTCTGAATTGAGGCTTTAATCCACCACAAAGCATACGTTGAAAAACGAAAACCTTTTTCCGGTTCAAATTTTTCAATAGCGTAAAGCAAGCCGATATTACCTTCGGAAATCATTTCCGAACTGGGCAATCCATAACCTTTGTACTTTGAAACAACTTTAACGACAAGACGCAAATGAGATGTGACTAGCACTTTGGCGATTTCAGGATCTTTTGTTTCCTGATATTTAACGGCCAGCTTATATTCTTCTTCCTGAGAAAGGATAGGATATTGTCTGATACGCTGCAGATAGCGCACCATATTAATTTCGGGCGAAAAGTCAATTCCGCTTAATGCGAGAGGGTTTTCCATTTTTGGTACTCCTGTTTCGAGTTAAAACTGAGTAGTCCAAGTCCCTAGTCCGCAACCTAATAAATCGACAGCATCAGAGCTTAAATATTTTGGAAAAAGACGCAACCTAGCAAAAAGTTTTAGTTATCCACATCTCTTTAGTTCTAAGCTATATTTTCTCGAGAGTCGCCAGCAATTGTAAAAAATCTTCCGGCAAATCGGAATCAAACTGTAGAAACGCGCCGCTTCGCGGATGAACAAACCCCAAAGATTTAGCGTGAAGAGCTTGTCTGCCAAAGGAATTGACGCATTCTCGAGCATCCTCGCCAATACTTTTAGACTCGAGTCTTTTATTTTTGCCATACAACTGCTCACCAATCAGCGGACACCCCTTTGAACTCAAATGGACTCGGATCTGATGTGTCCGCCCAGTTTCCAAATTACATTGCACCAAACTGGCAACATTCTTAAATATTTTCAATGTCTTATAATTGGTAACCGCGTTTTTTCCGTTTTTACGAACAATCGCCATTTTCTTGCGATCATAAGGACTCCGCCCGATAAGAGACTCTATCCGCCCCTCTAACGGCGACATAACACCAAAAACCATAGCATAATATGTCCGCTCAATCGAATGTTCGGCAAACTGCGCACACAAAGCTTTATGTGTCATGTCATTTTTGGCAACCACCAACAATCCCGATGTATCCTTATCAATTCGATGGACAATCCCCGGCCGCTTAACTCCGCCAATTCCCGACAAATTCCCCTGACAATGAAACAACAAAGCATTGACCAATGTTCCGTTCGGCGCCCCCGGTGCCGGATGAACCGTCATGCCAAACGGTTTATTGACAACAATTAAATCATCGTCTTCAAAAACAATATCCAGAGGAATATCTTCGGGCTGCGGAACGGCATCGACAGGTTCCGGCACGACCAGAGAATATTCTTCACCTTCCTTAACCTTGGATGAACTGTCGGTAACAATCTCTCCGTTTCGGCTGATGTTTCCATCCTTTAACAAACGCTGAATTTGCGATCGGGAAATATCAGGAAAACTCATTACCAAAAATTTATCTATTCGCCAGCCATTATAGTTTTTATTAACTATTGCCGTGTTACAATTTTCATTATCAATCATTTTTATTCTTTATCAAATAGCCTTTTTTGACTATAATAAAGATAAAAAGACAACTTGCAAGAGAGATAGAGCATGGACAAGCTGAAAATTGTAAAATCAATTGTATTCATCCTGACTTTTTTGTTGATATTCGGCACTGTGTTGCTCCTTGGTCAGATTTATAAAAAGACACGCTCATCTTCATCAGATGTCGCCAACCATTTTTACCTCCGACAACCGGAAGGAAGCTCCATCGCCGATTATAAGACAGATAACGGAAACCTCATCCTTTTAATAAAAAACGGTGGAATGGCAGACCGAATTATCATTTTTAATCCCGAAACCGGCCAAAAAGAAACAACCATTCATCTAAACGGATCAAAAGAGCATGACTGACACAGAAGAATTTAACCTCGATGAAGAACTCCTAAACACCGATTTTGTTCCTGCCGATATCAATCTGGAGGAACATTTCGGCATCAGCAAAACAGAAAACAAAGAACCCGACGAATTTGATAAGCTGTTGGATGATTTTATCAATAATCAGATTGAAGACATCAAAGACACGCAAAACGAAATCCAAGAAAGCATCAAAGACAACAAACCAGATGCTTCCGTCCTCTCCGGAGATGAAGAATTTATCACCAACCTTTATCCGGAGGAACGTCGTCTTTATGATGCGTATGTTAATTTTGTAAACGCTATCGGCGAACTGGCGCAAAAAGCCAATCTGACAATGCCTGAACTGCAGTTCAGCGCCCAAACAATTTACCCGCGTTTCCGCCCATCACGAGGCCGAGTAGCGGCTCAAGATATCGTTCAATGCTGGGAACTCATGCTGGCCGCACAACCGATACGCCTGTCCAGCCTGCCACAAAACGCCTCTGACGAACAAATATTGGACTTTGCTGAAAAAACAACCGAAGAAAGCCTGCAAATGGCTCTGATTTCTTATGTTGAAATTCTCATTGAAATGGAAGGCTGCGAAATCGCCTACAATCTCCGCAAAGCCAAAGCCGAAAAACGAAAAATAGAACGCCGCATCTACGAAGAGCACCAAAAACAAATCGAAACCAAACGTCGCTATATTGAAGCCATCAAAAAGAAAGAATTTCCGATTGATGCCGACCGTCTGGTCAACAACTTCTTCAAAACAGCCCGAAAAGATCCCGACGGCGCACAAAAAATTCTGGAAAACAATCCGGCAACCTTTGCCCCGATTGAAACAGACAAACTAAAACCGCGTTTCTTCGGCATGATAAAACCCAAACCGGAAGACGGTATCCGTATCAACAAAGAAATCGGCAAATTTTTGAAGAATTTAAAAGCCTAGACCATTTTTACAAAAATATAGACAAAACAAAAATTTACTGATATAATTAAAGAAAATACAAGCAAAAGAGGTGTATGAT
>CATGXW010000025.1 GCA_949542085.1 uncultured Alphaproteobacteria bacterium | reverse complement strand
AGGGATAAAAGTTCAGTTAAATATAGCTTCGTACCACGTGGAGAGTTGGCAGAGTGGTAATGCAGCGGATTGCTAATCCGTCATCGTGAATAGCGATGCACAGGTTCGAGTCCTGTACTCTCCGCCACTTCAAAAAGCACCCTTTGGGTGCTTTTTTTGTATTGGAGGCAGGACTATCACTCAGGAATGTAAGTTCGCTGCGGTCACGGTTGTTTTCCTTGCTCATTAACATTTTCTGAGATGTTGCAGACAAAAAACAGATGTGCATCTGTTTTTTGCTTAGCCATTCTGTACTCTTCGCCATAAAACAAAAACGTCCTTTCAGGGCGTTTTTGTTTTATGTGGGGAAGTCGGCGAGAATCTGTAAGGTAAGTAAAATTTATTTTACAACTTAAGATTTTATTTGACATTCATCTTTGTGTTCCATACTCTTGTTGTGTCTAATATAACCAAGAGGACTGTCTTTATGAAAAAAATTTCTTTGCTTTTGTTAATGGTGTTATATGGCTGTAAATCCGTTACTTATCAGGATCTTAATCCTGTTATTCAGCCAAATGAAAATCGTTTGCCGGCGATGCATATTGAGTTTGATGAAAATAGTTTGAATGCGGCATATCCTGTCCGCACTGTTTCAGAATACAATGACGAGGGATATAAGATAGATTCTCGAAGAGTTGTTGATGATCGGGTGGGGGATGTTAGAAATATTTTTGAGGAGGAAGTGAAGGAAAATATTACAAATCCTTATGGCGCGAAGAAAGGGTATCTGAAGTTAAAACTGGGATATTATAATAATGATTATTCACAGTGGTATATTGTACCATCAATATTTACAGTATTTACCGTTAACCTTGCCGGTTTTCCTGTCGCATCAAGTCAGCAAACGCTGGAGGTTGTTGTTGAGGTTCAGGATAATAATCGTGAAGTCATTAGGAGATATCGTGAGATGGTCTCTAATGAGGCCTATGTGGCGATGTATTGGGGATATTCCCAAGATGATGTTATAAGGAAAGTGGGGGCTGATAATATTAAGCAAGCTCTTGAAAAAATCCGTTATCGCATAAATGCGGATGCTCCGGAAATAAAGAAGAAATTAAATTAAAATTTCACCCCGATGTTAAGTCGGGGTTTTCTTTTGACATTCTGTTTATCTTTTTGTATAGTCAGTATAATGAATTATTAGTACATTGCAAATCTATCTAGGGCAAGGCGGTTGTTATTTCTGCTTTTATTGTACTATTTTTTAGACGGAGGGACAATGCTTGATGCTGAGGATATCAAAAAAATATCATGCAAGTTTGCAAAATTGCGCGCCGGTGCTTTATTTATGAGTAACCGTCAAAAGAAAATAGAACTCGCCTTTGCTATTTCATCTTTCGTTTCTCATGATATTGATTATATTGTTTGGATTGCTCCCGGACGGTATTTGACATCGGCGTCTTATGTTGATGATATTAAGAATTTTGCCGGAAAAAACGCTTCGTCTCTTTGTTTTTTTTCGATTGAAAATTTGTCTCTTAATGATTTGAATTATCTCAGATTATACGAACTTGCATGTATGTATCGTGTTTTGTGCGTTGTTGATGGCAGTGTCGCCATTAAAAATGCCGAAGCGGGAAGAACGCGGAGACTGTTGGCGATGAAGCATAAGTTTGCTTATCGTCTGATTTTGTCCGAAACACCGTTAACTTGCGGGATACTTGATTTATATACGCAGTTTTATTTTCTTAATCCGTTGATCTTGAATATGACCCAAACTCAGTTTCGGCATACGTTTTTACCGGTTTCTATTGGTGATTTTGATGTTATTAAAAGAATTTCGACTCCGAAGGATGAGCAAAAGTTAATAAAAATGATCCGCCCGTATATTCTTATCTGTGATTTTACTAACAATGTTGACATAACATATCATGATTATAATTTTGAGCTGACGGCGCCTGAAGCAAAGGTTTATCAACAAGAAAAGGAAGCTTTTTTGAATAGAAGAGAAAGAGTGGCTTTTTTACAGGTTGTGCAACATTTTCAATATTTGTATACTTTGTGTAAGAGAAAAGTTGACACATTGTTTTCTTTGATTGATGATATTCTCAGTAAAAATGAAAAGGTTATTATTTATACTAAATTTTTGAGTGAAATTCGTTTCTTGAAAGAATCGGGAGGTTTGCGTGGTCGGAATTTTGTTGTCATGTCCGGCAATTCCAATAAAATAAGAGCCCTGAAACGCTTTGAAAGAAACGTTAATATTATGATTTGCACTTATAAGGTAGAAATTCCGTGTATAAATGTTAAAAATTGTAATAATATTATATTCTTTACGCAAACTTTTGATTATAAAGATAAATTACAGATTGTGTCATCTTGTTATGGAGGTGATGGATGGAAGTTGGATATTTATGATTTTTGGGTTAATACAAGATTGGAAAATTTGATAAAGAACAACCTTGGCCGAAAAAAGAATGTTTTGGAAAATATTTGCAGTGTGATGTCACGAAGTGAGGCGTTGAATTTATGAAAATTTATACTGATAAAAATGTTTTTGAGGCGGTGCAGGAGCGGATTAAATTCGCTTTTGAGAATTTTGACAATATCTACGTGTCTTTTTCCGGAGGGAAAGACAGCGGCCTGTTGTTGAATATGGTTTTGGAATATAAAAGAAAACATAATATCACTAAAAAAATCGGTGTTTTTCATCAGGATTTTGAGGCTCAATATCAATTGACGACCGATTATGTGGCCAAAATGTTTGAGGAAAATATTGATGATATTGAACCTTATTGGGTTTGTTTGCCGATGGGGTCGCGTTGCGCGGTTAGTAATTATCAAATGTATTGGTATCCGTGGGATGATGAAAAACCGGAACTCTGGGTTCGTGAAATGCCTAAACAGCCATACATTATTAATCTTCAGAACAACCCGTTTGAGTTTTATAAATATAAAATGGCGCAAGAAGATCTTTATGCCGAATTCGGAAAATGGTACGCCAATCATCATGAGGGTAAAACAATTTGCTTATTGGGTATCAGAGCCGATGAATCTATAAATCGTTATCGCGCTTATGCCAACACCAGAAAAACGTTGATGAAAAATTCGCAATGGACGACCAAAATGTCTAAGAATTTTTATAATGCGTATCCTTTATATGACTGGTCCACTAAAGATGTGTGGGTGGCTAATGGCAAATTTGGCTATGAATACAATAAGATTTATGATCTTTATTATAAAGCCGGCCTGTCAATTAACCAAATGCGTGTTTCCAGTCCTTATCATGAAAATGCAAAAGAAAGTCTCAATTTATATCGAGTGTTGGAACCGGCGATTTGGGCAAAGGTTGTTTCTCGGGTGAATGGGGCTAATTTTGCGGCAATGTACGGTAACACCAAGCTGATGGGGGTTGGCAAGATTACGCTTCCGAAAGGACATACGTGGCGTTCATATGTGAAATTCTTGCTGGCGACGTTGCCGGATTCAATTCGTGCCAATTATGTTGCTAAATTTAAGACTTCAATCAAGTTTTGGTGGAAGAAAGGCGGCGTTGTTAATGACGATGCTTTGGAGGAACTGGAAAAGTGCAATTATCGAATTCGTCATAACGGTCGCAGCGGCTATAGCAAAGATAAGGACAGAATTTTGTTTTTGGGAACGCCGGATGATACCGATGATATTAAGTCGACGATAGATATTCCGTCGTGGAAACGAATGGCTATTTGTATTTTGAAGAATGACCATTTATGCAAATATATGGGATTTGCTCAAACCAAAAAACAAACGCAAAGAGAAAAAGAGTTGATTGAAAAATATAAAAGCTTGTGAAGGAAGTGAAATGAAAGAGTTTGTTAGTCCAGTATATAATGTCATGGCTGTTCCGGTTGAGAAGGTTGTGGCAAATGATTATAACCCTAACAGGGTGGCTCCGCCGGAGATGAAACTTTTGGAGTTATCCATCTGGGAGGATGGATACACTCAGCCGGTCGTTTGTTATTATGACAAAGATGAAGACAAATATATTGTTGTTGACGGCTTTCACCGTTATACAATTATGAAAACCAGCGAACGTATCTATGCCAGAGAAAAGGGAAAGTTGCCGATTGTGGTTATTGATAAGGAATTGGGTGAACGTATGGCATCAACCATTCGTCACAATCGTGCCCGCGGCAGTCACAATGTTGACCTGATGAGCAACATTGTGGAAGAATTGGTCGAGATGGGCAAAAGCGACAGTTGGATTTGTAAAAATATCGGCATGAGCGCCGATGAACTGTTGCGGATGAAGCAGGTAACAGGATTAGCCGCTTTGTTTAAGGATGAAGAATTTTCCAGAAGTTGGGAAGTCAGCTAGCAGTTATAACGACAGGAGGAAATCTGACAGAGCTTGTTGATTTTCCCATTCAATGGCGATTTCCAACACATTGAACGAGGTGCGGAGCTCTGTGGGGATTTTGACGATATCTTTGGCGGTGGTGTAGAGAACGGCGTTATGTTCTTTTGCCGCCGCTAAAAGTTTTTCGATATCGTTTTTCTGATAGAAGTAATGATCAGGGAAGTCAAATGTTTTAACGACATTCATGTTACATGATTTCAGACTGTTGTAAAATTTTTCCGGTCGTCCGATGCCTGCAAAAGCAACAACATTTTGGTCGGTTGTTTGCGGAGATTGGGGAACGACTTTTCCTTTGAAAATCGGAATATGTTTGATGTTTGCGCAAAGGTTGTGTTTGTCATCACCCAGAAGAATGATGCCTTGAGCTCTTTTCAAGCCCTGGTTTTGAAATTCGCGTAACGGGCCGGCCGGAATGCAGAAACCATTGCCGAATCCGGCTTCTCCGTCAATGACTAAAAGCGAGGCGTCTTTGTGCAGAGACGGATTTTGGAAGCCGTCATCCATGATAATGTATTCAGCTTCTGTTTTAATGATTTGTTTGGCACCTTCCGCTCGGTTTTTGTTAACCATAACCGGAGCTTGTCGAGCTAAAATGAGCGGTTCATCTCCAACTTCCGTAGCCTGATGGTGGGCCTCAACCATTATATTTTGACTTTTTCCGCCATAGCCTCGGGTCAGAAAACATACTTTCTTTGCGTGTTGTTGAAGAAGGGCGGCTATTGATACCGAAACAGGGGTTTTTCCGGTACCGCCGGCCGTCAGATTTCCGATACAAATAACTTTTGCCGAAACTTTACGCGGTTTTTTTATTGTTTGCCGCAAGAGAGTGGCTGTTCCGTACAGCAGGCCAAGCGGCCAGAGCATGTATGCGGCACAACCTTTATGGTTCCAGTGTTTCGGCGTTTTCATTTAGATGTATTCCTTGACTTTGTTCATAATGCCGTCCAGAACTTTAGCTTCTCCGGTTGCCCAGTTATAGGCCAGACTGCGTTTGGCTTCCAAAAGTTCTTTGTTTTGCAATAATTGCGACAGCAACTCTTCCAGCTCGGTCGTGTCATTAACTTGCATAATGCCGTCTGCTTTTTTTGCTCGGTTCATGGCGTCTGTAAAGTTGTGCATATAGGGGCCGACGATAACAGCGTCACGAACACGAGACGGTTCCATGAAGTTTTGTCCGCCATGAGGAATCAATGAACCGCCGATAAAGACTAAATTGGCGATTTCATACCATAATCCCATTTCACCAATTGTGTCGGCGATGTAGACGTTTGTTTTTGCTGTTATTTTTTCATCTGCGGAACGCAATGCGACGTTAAGTCCGAGCGCTTCGATTTTTTCTTTGATTTCAGCTCCGCGATTAGGATGGCGCGGCGCAATGATTAAAAATAATTCAGGAATCGTTTCCAAAAGACGCTGGTGTGTTTTGGCTAATCGCACTTCCTCATCATCATGGGTGGAGCTGGCCAACCATAACGGGCGTTCTTTTATGCTGGTGAGAATTTCCTTTTTTTTGTTTTCATCAACAGGAAGCGGCAATCCCGAATATTTCAAGTTGCCCAAACAAATAGCATTGTTTGCGCCTAAAACCTTCAAGCGGTAAGCATCTTCTTCTGATTGGCCGAGACACAAGGTAAAACAAGCTAAGAGCTCTTTACTGATGAAGTCAAACTGTTGCCAGCGTTTGAAACTTTTATTGGATATTCGTCCGTTAATAAGAATTAACGGGATGTTTTTTCTTTTGATGCTGGAGAGCATTGCCGGCCATAATTCCGATTCAAACCACAAAACAACGTCGGGATTCCAATATTTGACGAATCTGGTGGTGAACATCGGATTGTCAATAGGGATGTATTGGTGGAAAGCTCTTTCCGGCAGGCGTTTGTTCATAACATCTGCGGAAGTGACGGTGCCGGTCGTAACCATAACATAGACATCGGGATAAGTTTCTATTATTTTTTGTATCAGAGGCAACATGGAAACTGATTCACCAACGGATGCGCCGTGTAGCCAAATCAATCTTCCCTCTGGACGTTTGTGAACGGGACGTCCAATACGTTCATTGAAGCGTTTGATGTCTTCTTTTCCGTTTTCTTTGCGTTTGTTTATATAACGCTTGATGACCAAAGGATATAAGATGGTTATGAGTGTGTTGTATATTTTGATGAACATTATCTTTTCCTGTTAGAACGGGGTGAATTGTCCGGAGTGGTTGGGGCGAGCCCCATTTCAGTGTCGCATTCGATACTGATGTTGTTTAATTCTGTTTCAATCTTTTGGCGGTATTTTTCCAAAGCTTCTTTATCGGCATCTTTGGGGACATATAAAGGGGAGGTTGTTCGTAAAACACCATTGCCAAAAGGGAGAGGCAGCATCATGTGATCCCAAACTTTTGTCAGTCGTTTGGATTTGTTTGTGCTGTAGGTAACGCCGATAATTGGTTTTCCGGTTTTTTGCGCAAAATAAACCGGCGATTTGCCAAAATGCATTCTGGGGCCGCGAGGACCATCCGGTATAATGCAAACGGCTTCGTTTTTTTGTAATGAATGAAGCAAACCAAGGGCGGCCCCGCTGGCGTTTTCGTTTGAAGAACCGTTGATAGTGCCAAAGCCAAAGCGTTCTAAAAGGCCGGCAATCATTCTTCCGTCTCGATGAGGAGAAACCAAGGCGTTCAGCGGGCGTTGCTTGTTCCAGAAATAAGGTATCATTAAAGCTCGTCCGTGCCAGATGACCAGAATGACGCTTTTTTCTTTTTCCCAGATGCGATAAAATTCGTCAATGCCGTTTAGGGACCATTTAGTATGTTTCCCGATAAAACAGGTATAATGATACAGCAAAAAAGAAATCGCATTCATGACAAATGCAGATTGGACGAGACTGCGCAGTATTTTTTTTAATCGTTTTTTTATGGGCATTGTAGGTTAGCGGTTGACAGTGTTAGTAATGCTGATGCCGATTGTTTCATTGTCGGTAATGACGACTTCTCCGTGGCCGATGAGGACGTCGTTGGCATAAATGTCAACATAGTCGTTAATATCTTTATCCAATTCAACGACAGCACCACGGCCAAGTTTTAAGAGTTGGTTGACGCGGAGTTCCGCCGTACCGAGGGTGACGGAAACATCTACCATAATATCATTGTCTGATGTTGCTTTCTTTGCAGGCATTTTTATCTCCATTTATCGTTTGGCCTTAATATGACATATTTTTTTTTAATCTGCAAATTATAATTAAACTTATTATATGTAGAAAAGCTTGATTGAAAGTTGTGGATTAAAAAGATATGAATTGCCCAAAGGGGATAAGTGTGGCAAAAAATTGAGGTTAAGAGTTGCAGAAGCAAAATGCTTTTCCTATATAATGTGGTGACGAAATAACTAATTATGGACACAGGTGGCAAAATGGTTGCAAAAAAAGAAATCCGGCATGTACGATATGCGCGACATGCTCGGACTGTGATATTTTATAAATAAATTATACAAATATATGCAAATATATGAGCAGATAAAAATTATTATTTTAAAAGCCTACATTTTGTCTCTAAAGGAGAAGTCATGGCTTGCTACCCTTTGGTGGGGGC
>CATGXW010000024.1 GCA_949542085.1 uncultured Alphaproteobacteria bacterium | reverse complement strand
CCTATTTTACGAGTTCTTCGCGAGAAGTCACAATGTGATCAATTAATCCGAATTTTTTGGCTTCTTCCGGTGTCATAAAGTTATCACGATCCATCGCCTTTTCAATAACACTCAGTTTCTGCCCCGTATGTTTAACATAAATCTGGTTTAAGCGCTTGCGCATATTCAAAATCAGGTTAGCCTGAATTTCAATATCGGTCGCCTGCCCTTTGGCACCGCCTGAAGGTTGGTGAATCATGATCTGGGAGTTTGGCAAAGAAAAACGTTTGCCTGCAGCACCACCGGCCAACAACAAAGACCCCATGGAGCAAGCCTGACCAATGCAAAGCGTATTTACATCACAACTGATGTATTGCATGGTGTCATACATTGCCATGCCGGAAGTAACCACGCCTCCGGGGGAATTGATGTACAGAAAAATGTCTTTCTTCGGGTTTTCAGATTCCAAAAACAGCAACTGAGCACAGACCAAAGATGAAACCTCATCATTTACCTGTCCGGTCAAAAAGATAATTCTTTCCTTTAACAGACGGGAATAAATATCGAAAGAACGTTCGCCCTTTGATGTTTGTTCAATAACCATCGGCACCAAAGTATTGTCATAAATTTCTAACGGACTTCTGTATTGCATCGTCTTTTCCTTATATTAAACACTATTTTGATATATGTGTAGCATACTAATATTCAATAAATCATTAACAAAATAAAAACCTCTACAACAGGTTGATTTTTTCATCAACAATGAATAAAGGACGCTTTTTCACCTCAACAAAAACTTTTGCTAAATATTCCCCAATAATCCCCAACGACAAAAGCTGAACCCCGCTAAAAACAGTAATGATGGTTACCAAAGACGCCCATCCGACTATTGTTCCCCTGACAGACCAGCGATAAACGACGTAACATAAGAAGACAAAACTTAAGAAACAAATTGCAAACCCCAAAAAAGTTACCAACCTTAACGGAATAATAGAAAAATTTGAAACACCATTCCACGCCAACGCCATCATTTTAGAAAAAGGATATTTTGTTTCCCCTGCTTGTCTGGCTGTTCGATCATAATAAACGGTTGCGGACTTAAACCCTAACAATGGTACAATTGCCCTTAGAAACAAGTTACGCTCAGGAAACTGTTTTAGTGTTTCCACCGCCCGCTTTGTCATCATCCTAAAATCCGCATGATTATAGACAATATTCACTCCCAACAATTTGAGCAAACGATAATATACCACCGCAGTCGTTCGCTTAAAGAAACTATCGGTTTGGCGAGAATCTCGAACACCATAAACAACATCGCAACCGGCATTAATATTTTTCAACATCTCGGGAATACAATTCGGGTTATCCTGCAAGTCTGCATCTATGGTCACATATACATCCGCAGCAACCTCATACATCCCTGCGAGAATCGCTCCCTGATGCCCAAAATTTTTAGACAAGTTTACAGCGGCAATATTTGCATTTTTATGACAAGCTTTCTTGATAATTTCCCAGCTTTTATCTTTACTGCCATCATTTACAAAACATAACAAGCTCTCTTTGCTTATTTTTCCGGCCTTTATCATTTTCGCCAGTAACGCAGACATTATTTTAATTGTTTGCGGCAAAATCTCCTCCTCATTATAGCATGGCAAAATAATGGCTAATTTTTTCATTTGAAACTTCCTTTGCTTTTTAATCGTCTACACAACATCAATAATTCTAACAAAAACGGACAGCGCGTCAGCACAAGTCTTTTCAGTCTGTCTTCTATGCTTGACCGGCAACGAGAAACATTACAATTATCAAAAAATGAAAAATTATGCCGAAGAAGCTTTTTTCCTTGTTGTTTTGCCAATCGACAACTACAAATATATTGCATAATATGAGAATGAGCATCCTTTGCAATAAATTGTTGTAGCGCAACAGGAAGTTCTTTTAACCGGTGAGGTTGATAGCCATCTAAAGGTAATGTTGTATAACTTAAAGAGGCTATTTCCAATCCCGCTTTTTGAAAAAATTCGGGCAAAGAATTTGCCGTAAAAAAGCGCAGATGCGTTTCATCGAGTATTCCTATTTTTGTATATGTCCAATCATTTAATAACAAATTAGCCTTAATACTGGCATGGGCAACATTAGGAAGAGAAATGACTATCTGACCACTGTCTTTCAAATAACCACACAATTTTTTTAATACATCTAAAGGATTGCACAAATGCTCCAAGACATCTGCACAGATGATGTAGTCGAAAAAATTTTTATATTCAGGAAAGCTATCTTCTCTTAAATTATTTAAATCGAATAAATGAAGAGCCGAGAAAATCTTTTTAGCATTGGCTTTTTCAACACTTTCGACATTAGCTTCCATACCATAAACACGACAATTTTTGTTTTTATAAAGAGTTTCCGACAAAGCGCCACTTGCACATCCGACGTCTAAAACATTACTCTGCTCCGAAATCAGCGGATAAATTTTTGAAAAACTGTCATTAGCATTCTTTAGAGAAACCTCTCTGTCATAAACACTCTTTTTCTGCTTATATTTTCGCGTTACATCCATTTTGTTTACCTATAACAAATTGTTGTTATTTTATACAAATTCTATTTGTTTTAAATAGAAATTTTACATATATTAAACATATTGGCAATTATGGAATAATATGATGTCCCCTCGCATTTCTGTCTTAATGCCGGTTTATAACGGTGAAAAATTTTTGGCAGCTTCAATTGAAAGCATTCTGAAACAGACATATCAAGACTTTGAACTGCTTATTTGGAATGACGCATCCACCGACAACTCAGAAAACATCATACAAAGCTTTAAGGATTCCCGTATAAAATATCACAAAGCATTACAAAATGCAGGAATATCAGAAAGTAGGAATCAATTGATGCGCTTGGCCAAAGGGGAATATTGGGCCATTATTGATCATGATGATATTGCCCACCCACAAAGATTGGAAAAACAGGTTGAGTTTTTGGACGCTCATCCGGAAATTTCTGTTGTCGGGAGTGCCATTCGTTTATTTTGTAAAAATCCCCGAGCAGGAATATTCAAAAACTTTATACGCAATCTCGGCTGGATTTGGAAACAGCCATCTCATCCGACATTAAGTGACGCTCTTAAAGGCTGTCCTCTTATGCATCCCAGTGCCATGCTCAGAGGAAAAGATTTTATCCACCAAAAGCTTTTTTATAAACAGGAATATACGCCGGCAGAAGACTACAAACTATGGAGCGACACCCTGATGTCCGGCCTTAAACTGGCAAATATCCAAGAAGTTCTTCTTTATTATAACTTGCACGGAGAAAACTGTTCAGTTCGTAGAAAAACTCAAATGCGACAGGCTGATCGTAAAGTTAAAAACGACATCAAGAAGTTTTTAAATATAAAGTCTCGTTTTCATTATCCGTACTTTTTGGTCATTTTACAAAAACTCCGACTTTCTTTGAAAAAGGATAAAAATATATGATGCCTTTCGAACCGTACTTTCAAGAAAATATCATTTCAACCATTTACCGTAATTTCAGTTACTATCTAACCTATCAAAACTGGTTCGCAATCTGGTGCGGAATAATGGTTGTTTTATATATTATTTACCGCCTGCTCCATTCCGGTATAAAACAACCTGTTTCCCCTTATTTTCCAACAGATAAATTTTCTTTCAACAACTATTATCTTTTTGATTGGTTCGGGCTTGCACTTTGTTGTGGTGCCATCATCCTTTACAGCTCGGCAATGCTTTTATCTGAAGCTAGTTTATTTAACAATGTTGATATGATGAGTGTTAACACTATCGGAATTTTTAAGAATGGGGTTACACCCTACTTTCATCTTAAAGACAGATTATCTCCCTTGGGTGGTGTTGATCTAAATATTGTGTACGCTCTGTCGCATCATTTTTATTTGCATGCTTTTTACGTTTTTTGCCAATTGTTGCTGATTGTATATATGTTGTATCGCCTAACAGATTTTATTCCCGTTTTTCAGCGATTTTTAATGTTAACGACAATTGTCATGTTACCATCCTTTTTTGGCATTAATTTAATTGTTTATCCCGAACGTCTATTATTCATTTGGGTTTTATGCAGTTTAATTTATGCAAAAAAATTCTCACTTTCCGGAGATAAAAGCGCACTTTGGTTTTTTGTTTTATTTATGAATATCGCTTTCTACACGAAAGAAACAATAATCCTCTTGTATGTCGGCCTCTTAATTGCGCTCATACTGGCAGACATTTGGAATGAAAAAATAACCCTATCCAGTTTTATTCATCCGTTTAAAACGATGCAAAAATTACCTTTGGAAACTCTTATCTTTTTCTCGGCTTTAGCTTTCGCGTTACTCTTTTTATGGACTGCATCCGGAATAATTCAAAACGAATATGCGGCTTTACGCATTAAAACAATTGAAGAAACCGTCTATTTTTACCGTTATGAAATAGCTATTGCTTTCATCGCACTTTTAACAAGTCTTTTCAACATAAATAAAAAAATGTTTTTGTTTCAGGAAGGGCTTCTCTTTGGCTGCTTTTTTTCAATGTTCTTTATTATTTGTATTTTAAAGGTCGTGCCTTGTTTTTATTCCTACGAAAATAAAACATATTATCTTTTGCTACCGACAGTATTCTGTCTGTATTATATTTTCTGTAATATTAAAAACAATAAAATCATTGTCTTCTTTTCTGTTATTTTCTTGGCTTGGGCAGGAAATGTCGATTATCAAAACCATCAAAATGAATCCGGAAAAATTTATCGAGAAACAGCCGAAAAATTTCAATATATTTTTTATATAGTCAAATAGCGAAAAATTAATTGAATTTTTAGACGGCAGAAAAAATAAAACAATTTATATAAATGCAGAAAATCCTATGACATGGTGGGAATTCAAAGCTTGGAACAGTGCATTGAAATATTATTTTCCCAATAACAAAATAACTTTTAAATATCCATTAGATACCCAAAGCAGAATCTTTCTGCCGTCTTTAGGCGCGCCATATTTTCACAACACCCGATGGGCTGATAAACCGAAAAAAGGTGATTTGGTTCTGCATAAAAAAGAGTTTCAGTCCCCAACCGTGCTATCAAGAAAACTTATGTCAGAAATTTTATACGAAAACAAATTTTTTATTATTTATGAGGCTAAAGAAAAGAGTCATACATCTTATTAATCTTTTTTATTTCCTCATCAAGTGAATGGGCTCCATATTCTTCAATAATTGTCTTTTGATTTTCGTCAAATATTGACACTCCCAATCCCAATCTATGCTGCGGCAAATCAGCTCCGCTCGCTTCCAATATTGTCGGAAACCAGTCAAAAGTTGTTATTTGCCGTTCTTGCCGTATTTGTCGCCTTTCTGGAGTAATAAGAACATTAAAAATTCTTCTTTGACTATGACGGGGTTTTAAGTATGGACGATATAATGAATTTTTCATAGCCAAATGATCTCCAACAACTAACAAAACAGTATCTTGAGCTATTTCACTTTGTTGAAACCATTTGATAAATGAAGATATTTGTTTATCTGTACAGTTCAACACATCTTTAAAGTCATATCTATTACCTTCGCAACTTTCTTCCAAATACGGAGGAAAATGCGTATTAATTGTCATTGCAGTTATGAAAAAAGGATTATCTTGTCGGTGAGCTTCTTTGATAATGTTTTTTAGCTTTGGAAATAAAACGCTATCTTTAATCCCCCACCCTCCCACTTCATTTTTATTAAAATAATTCTCATCAATAATTTGGGTTTGATTACTTCCATGTGTTTGAAAAAAATTTTTAAAACCGGAAAATTCAGCAGAACTTCCAATAACAAAATACTGTTGATAACCTCGATACGCAAATATATCTGTCAAGCATGAGATATTGGGTAAAAAAGGATTATCAATCCCATAAATATGACCTTTAATTGGCATAATCAAAGGGATACCGCAATTCAAAGCAATAAATCCGGCAATTGACCACCCTGTTCCTTCAACTTGATAATGTTCTTTTACACTGATTTCTTTTCCGATTATTTCTGTCAACTGAGGTAAAAAGTTTTGAGAAACTATTTCCGTATTGATATAGGAATTTTCCAAACTTTCAACAAACAAAACAACAACATTATCTTGTCTTCTAAAAACTGTTGCGTCTTTATTAAAAGAATAATAGTTTTCTTCGTATATTGATGATGTTTGATGCCGTCTTTTTATATAATTTCCAACATCAAATTTGCAAAACAACATTCCCATGGCGGTAAAAAAAAGAATTGCATTTATCCCATAAAGTGCTTTCAATGTCAAAAAAGACCTAAAAACCACAACACATATTAACAAATACAACATAATCGGCAAAGAATACTTATATAAAAATTCCGAAACCTCGTTAGATTTCGGTAACGTTTTTATAAACTTTAAATTAAACACGATTGCTTCAAAAGAAATATCAGGAAAAAAATAACATATGGCTTGAACAACAGCCAATAACCCTAACATTAGGAAAAGCAGTAGTCCTGCAATATTTTTTTGCATTTATCATCTCACTATTATTTTTTGTACAATAGTAGTGATGATTTGTTAATTAATAATAAACATAAATTTATAAAATATAAACAATTATCCTTTATATTCGTATTAAAGGATTTAATAATGATAAAATTATATCAACAATTTGAACGTTTATGGTTTGCTCTTCATCAAAAATTTCGCTTTTTATTGGTTGGCGGATTTAACACATTGCTAGCCTATGCCTTGTTTGTTTTTTTTATAGACATTTGTAAATGGCATTATTCTTTGGTGTTGATTGTTCAATATATTATCACAATTAATATTTCTATTTTCACTATGCGTTATTATGTCTTTCAAAGCCAAGGTAATTTGAAACGAGAATATACGAGGGCTTGGTCCGTTTATTTGTTTTTGCTTTTATTGAATTATGTATATCTCTTTATCAGCGTTTCCTACTTGGAACTTCCCCCTATTATCGCTCAAGGTATTTACATCATTGTTTCAACAATTTTGACTTTTGTTTTGCATAAAAAATATTCTTTCCAATAAAAAAACACCCCGTTATTTCACGGGGTGTTTTTGCAACAAGCAAAATCTTATGCAGATTTCTTTTTGGATTTAGCCGGTTTGGCTTCATCATTGAAGTTGTACAAATCTTCAACGCTGACGGTTTTTTCCGTTACTTTAGCCTTACCGATAACATAGTCAATGATTTTTTCTTCAAAAATCGGAGCTTTCAAAGCTTCTACAGCTTGTTTGTTTTTCAGGTAGTAGTCCAAAACAACTTTTTCCTGACCAGGATATTTGCGAGCTTCTCTCATGATGGCTTCGTTAATATCTTCCGGCTTAATGGAAACAGAAGCTTCCTGACCGATTTGAGACAAAACCAAGCCCAGTTTAACACGGCGAACAGCAATTTCTTTATATTCTTTTTTCAATTCGTCTTCAGATTTAGCTTTTTCGCTTTCATCCAACTGATTGTATTTTTTAGCCTGTTCGTACTGTTCCAAAATTGCTTTGTACTCTGCATCAACCAGAGATTCCGGAACATCAAAGCTGTATTCCTTATCCAAAGCATCCAACAGCTGGCGCTTGATTTTCATGCGGGAAGCGTTTTCATAATCGCTCTTAATGCGGTTGGAAATTGTTTCTTTAAGTTTATCCAAGCTTTCTTCGCCCATGGATTTGGCAAATTCATCATTGATTTCAACTGTTTTCGGTTCGCGAACTTCTTTAACATAAACATCAACAACAATAATAACATCAACAGCAAAAACAGCCTCTTTACCAGCCAAATCTTTAGCATGGTAATTTTCAGGGAATGTGACTTTTACATCAACATGATCACCGGCTTTAGCTTTCAACAATTGGTCTTCAAACCCCGGAATGAATGAACCGGAACCGAGTTCCAAAGGATAGTTGCTACCTTTGCCGCCTTGGAATTCAACACCGTCAACAGAACCGACGAAGTCAATCATCACGACATCGCCTTTAACGGCTTCACGACCGTCAACAGCTTGCGTTTCTTTACGAGCTTCAGACAAATATTTCAAAGCCTTTT
>CATGXW010000023.1 GCA_949542085.1 uncultured Alphaproteobacteria bacterium | reverse complement strand
GGATTGCGGCCGCGGCCGTATTGGCGGGACGCGGATATAGTGTGACGTTATTTGAAGCAGATCGGCGAATCGGCGGTGCGATGAATATGATTCCTGAGGAACGTTTGCCGCATGAGGTGATTGATGCTGATTGGAATTTTATCAAAAATATCGGCGATATTGATTTGAAACTTAAAACGCCGGTTGAAAATTCGTTATCTTTGTTGGAAAACGGGTATGACGGTGTGGTTGCCGCGGTCGGCGAGCCGAATTGCGTCGGTATGGGCATTGAGGGTGAGGAATTTTGCCTCAATTATATGGATTATCTGAAAATGCCGGAAAAATATGTGACGGAAGGAAATGTGGCGATTATCGGCGGTGGTGCGGTGGCGGCTGATTGTGCGTTTACGGCGAGAAAGAATGGGGCTAAACATGTGGAGATGTTTGTGCGCCGACGTTTTTCGGATATGAAAATCAGCGGCAGCGAAAGAGAAATGCTGCTCGAAAATGAAGTGGACATTACGACAATGACCAGAGTTTGCGCCATTACTAAAAATGAAAACGGTTTGGCGGCGGAAACGGTTAAAACCCGTTTTAACGAAGAGGGGCGTTTGGAAGATATTCCGAATACCAGAATTCAGCGGCCGGATTTCAGATATGTGGTTATGGCTGTCGGCAGTCGGGCCAATGAACCGATTCAGCATGAAAAAATCGTTTATGCCGGAGATTGTGTTAGCGGCAGTTCAACGGTGGTTGAGGCGATTGCTTCGGGAAAACGCGCCGGAGACAAGCTGGATGCTTTGTTGCGAGGGCGAGATACAGAGCAAAGTAAGCCGCAAAATAATATTTGTTTGAAAGTTGGATAGCATGGGGCCATCTATTCAAAAAGAATTCATTTTGTTGAGGGAGAACGGGAGCTTTTTTGGCGGATTATGAATAGTGATTATTCTGTTTCGTTGGCTGATGAGCAGGGAAAATTGAATTTTCCGATGAATATTCAATTGTTTTTTAATGAAAATGAAAAACAATATGTTTTACAGACGCCGGTAACAATATTGTGGAACAGTTAGTGTTGGAAATGAGAAAAATATTTGTCGTTGCTTGTTTGATTCTTTGCGCTTTTTCGGTTCATAAGGCAAAAGGAGGTTCTTTGAATCGTTTGTTATCGGCAAAGATTGATTTTAACAGTTCTTGTGTGAACAAGTTGCATTTGATTGATAGAAACGGCTATGAGTTGTTTTATAGCAATTTGATAACGTCGTCCCCTTTTGCAATGGTAAAAGTTCAGGAAGTTGTTCGTTTTGAGTTGGGGCGGCTGACGAATTCTTCCCGTGGTTGGTTCTTTCAAAAAGCAGCATATTCCGGTCGGTACACAGATTTGTTTGAAAGTAAATCTGTTTTTATGGAAACGTTCGTTGAAAAACTGAATAATGGGGAGTTGACTGAACTTCAGATAAAATGTTATCGAAAAAATGGGGAAGAGGATGTTGTGTTTACAAAATCTGGCAAAAATTTTTCGGCGGCATTGTTGGAATATTTAAGGCAAATGCAGGGTATTGATGTAAAAAGAAACAATTCTGTTCGAAAATAGAAAATTTTATATTGACAAGATTGTTTGTGTTGTTTATATAAGTTTCAGTCGTGCCAACATAGCTCAGTTGGTAGAGCTACTGATTTGTAATCAGTGGGTCGGGAGTTCGAGTCTCTCTGTTGGCACCACTAAAAAATCCTCCGTTTACGGGGGATTTTTTAGTGGTATAAATTAGGTGCTCGAACTCCCGAGAAAGGGAGTTCGACTACAAGCAAAAGGTGGCGAAAGACACCGGTAGCGCAAAGCGCTATGAGCGACGAGGAACGAGCAATGCAACGCATTGTCGAGGACAGTCTTTCTGTTGGCACCATTTTAAAATACGCTCCTTCGGGAGCGTTTTTTTGTCAATGTCTTTTTGCGAAAAACAACCCCGCTTCAAAAAGGAGGTAGGTGGGGATGGTCAACATTAACTGGCTGACGATGTCTGGTGGTGTCAGCAGAGCGGAGATGATTAAGATGCCGACGAAAACATAGGGGCGTTTGTTTTTGACGGCGGCATAGCTGGTGATGCCGGAACGGATGAGAGAATAGGTTATCAGCGGAAATTGGAACATCAGACCGAAAACGACAGACAACCACAAGGCGATGCCAATGATGTTGGAGATGCCGAAGACGGCGTTGATATTTGTTGTAGCAAAGCTGATACCGAAATTGATAATCAGCGGCAGGATAAAAAAGATACAAAACAAAACGCCGGTGATAAACAGCGTGCTTGAGGTCAGAACAACGGATTTGATGAATTTGCGCTCATTCTCATAAAGCGCCGGCAAAATGAACTTCCATATCTGGCGGGCAATATAGGGAAAGCAAATTAACAAATCCAATACAACGGCGACTTTGATTTGCAGCAGGAAGACTTCCATCGGCGAAAAAAAGTTCAGCGATACATTATTGTCGCCAATCATAATTTGTATCAGCGCATCCATACAATAAGGTGCCGCCAAAAACATCGGAACAAGTCCGACTCCCAAGGCGACAAAACATTTTATCAAGGTTGAGCGCAGGGCTTCCAAATGGGTAATCAGATTTTCATCCTGTTGGTCAGGCATTATTCTTTTCCTGATTTTTTCTCTTCTTCTTCAGCGGCTTTTTCGACGGAATCTTTGAGCTCTTTGGCTTCGTTTTGCAACATTTCTTTGGCTTTTTTGTATTCGTATTGCGCTTTACCCAGAGCTTTGGCCAGTTCGGGAATGCGTTTGCCGCCGAACAAAACCAAGACAACGATTAAAATCAGGGCGATTTCGGTTAAACCTAATGACATTGTTTTTCTCCTTTATACTGTTTTTTGTTCATCAATCGGCAAAATGGTAATGGCTTTTACCGGACAGGCGTTTTGACAAGCGCCGCAGCCGATGCATTCGTCTGCTTTGATTTGAGGGAATTCTCCTCGTTTCTGATCAATAATCTGACGCGGGCATTTCATCACGCAAAGGCCACATTTGACACATTTGTTTTCGTCGATGATTGCCAAACCGATTTTGGTTTTTTGCTTTTCGGTCAGTGTCAGACGTTTTATTGCGCCGGATGGGCAAACTTGCGAACATTTATTGCAATCATAGTCGCAAAAACCGTCGGAATAGTCAATATGAACGGCCGGATAATTCTCATTTGCTTTTTTCAAAATTTTCATTGGGCAGTTTTGAACGCAGAGGTTGCAGTTGAGGCAGTGGTTGGCGAAATCTTCCGCGTTTCCGGCACCGGCGGGCAAGATGACTTTTTTGATTTTGGCGGCAATGGTTTTACCGAGGTCAATGCCGCCTTTGACGGCCAGAGCAAAAGCGGCAACAACGGCTCCGCTGATGAGCAGGTTTCTGCGGGATGGGCTGAAAGGAGTTTCTCGGATTGGTTTTATGCCGTAGCGAATGCTGTTGCGGTTGCAGCCGTCCAAGCATTTGAAACATTTGATGCAGGTTTCGTTGTTGATGCTTTTGTTTTTGAAATCGATGCTTCCGGTCGGACATTTGGAGGCACATAATCCACAGGAAACGCAAAGGTTGTCGTTCATATAAATTTTGTTGACGGCATGTTTGGAAATCAGTCCCAAGACTGCGCCGACAGGGCAGATGTTGGTGCAAAACATCCTGCCTTTGAACCAGACCAGAACTGCGATTAAGACTGCAACTCCTATTCCAAACCAAGCACCGCTTGCGGTTGAAGCAAACAGCGTGTAAGGGTCGATATAGCGGACGAGACAGGCTGTTCCGCCGATTAAAGCCCCAAAGACAATGGCCGCAATGAGGTATTTATGGGGTTTGTTTTGTTGAGTGCGGTTTTTGTGACGAAAAAACAGCATTAAAAACTCTTGATATAATCCAAACGGGCAAAGAGTGGAGCAGTAGATACGTCCGAATAGAAAGGTGACGAGTATTAGAGCGACAAACAAAAGGATGGCGATTGTTGAAAAATCGACAAGCAGGCGCTGAGCCAGAGCCGTAAATTGCATATCAAAGATTTTGACGGGATAAAAAAGTCCGGTAAAAGCCAAAACGGATAAAGTGCCGATAATAAGCGCCACGGCAACCCGAAAATAACGATAAAATTTGTTCATGCCATCTTTCCTTTTTAGAGAGCCTTTTCACTTATGTATAGTCTAAAGATTTGAAACAGACAATAAAAGGATTAATAGACTTGTTAAAATGTTTTTTAATATGTCAATATTTAGAATTGATATTTGCATAAAACTATATCATATTAAGCTTTGGTATTAGAGTATTTTTATTTGTGAGGCTTGTGAAAGATGAGTAAAGCTGGTTTGAGAACCAAGAGATTGTTAAAGAAGATGATTTCGTGGGCGGGATTGTTTTTCTTCGTGGTTGCGGCGTATATGCTTTATGTTCAGTTGTCTAAGTATAGCTGGGAAGAAATTAAAGACGCCTTGTTCAGTATTCCTTCTCGTAATTTGTTATGGGCGTGTCTCGCCTCGTTTTTGGGATATGTTGCTCTGTCTTCATATGATTATTTGGCGTTGCGTTATATCAAGCGCAAGCTGGCGGCGTGGAAGTGGATTTTTGCCGGCGTTATCGGTTTTTCGGTCAGTAATAATGCCGGACATGCCATTGTTTCCGGCGGAACAATCCGTTATCGCCTTTATACGCGTTGGCGGTTTCATGGTGCCGAAATCGTCAAGATGGTGACTTTCTCCGGTTTTACATATTTGGTTGCTTGTTTCTTTTTAATTATCATGGGTTATATTTTAACGCCGAACCATGCTTTTGGTGAAGGTTCTGTGTCAAAAATGACAACGCTGAGTGTTACTGTTATTTCAATCATCGGGTTGTTGTTGTATTTTGGAGCATCGCTTTTTTATAAAAAGCCGTTTGTTATTAAGGGAATCGAATTTGAGATGCCCAGTTTTAAAATGGCTTTGGCTCAGGTGTTTATCGGAGCGGCGGACATTTTGATGGCGTCTTTGGTTTTGTATTTTTCGTTGATTCCGTTTGTGGACATCTCATTTGACACTTTTATGGGTGTGTTTATCATTGCACAGGTTTTAGGGGTGTTTAGTCAGGTTCCCGGCGGACTGGGCGTGTTTGAAGGGTTGTTTATGTATATCATTCCCGGAGAGCACAATCAGGCGACTTTGTTTGGAGCGCTGATTGCCTACCGCATTATTTATTATTTGTTGCCGTTGGTGTTTTCTGCCATTATTTTGATTTCATATGAAAGCTATTTGAAATTTGTAAAAAAACAACGGTTGGAAAAATTAAAACTCTTTCGTGTGAAAAAAGCGGAAGATGGCAATCCCGTATAATAAAAAAAAGAAAAGCCTCTGGAAAGAGGCTTTTCTTTTTTTTGGGGGGAATATTGTTAATCTAAAATACGTAAATTTCCGGCGGCTATACGTCCACGGTCATTGTAAGTTTCAAAACTTATTTTCTGTCCATCCGATACATGACGCAAGCCGATTTTTTCGAGCTGCGTTATGTGGAAGAAAACGTCTTTACTGGCTCCTTCCGGAGAGATAAAACCGTAACCTTTTCTTGAATTAAACCATTTTACATTACCAATAATCATATTCATATACCTCACGCTTGTTAAAACTTAAGTCGCTATTATTTGTTGAATATTTTTTAGTATAGCATCTTAACGTTTAATCTAAAGTTGTTTAATTGTCAATAGACAATTTTAGCGTGCGCTGTTGTTTTTAGTTGTTTAAAAAATTGTTGACTTGTTCTACAAAGTATTCGTTGAAGCTGGTGGGATCTGTGGTCATGTTTTGAAGGCCTTCGATTTTTTTGTAGCCAAAGTCGGCATCGTCATCGACGCGGACCATGACAACTTCCAGCGGTTGACTCAATTGATATGTTTCGATGAAGTTGTTTTCCCCGTCGTTTTCGTAGTTAATCAAAAACATGTTGTATGTATCAATAAAGTTTTGATTGTACGATTGTTCTATCATTTCAACCGCCTGCGCGCATTCATAGCACGGTTGATTGTTGAAAAAAACATAGATGATGGATTTGTCGTAGTTGGGGTTGCTTTCGTCAAAATACGGTTGCAATCCTTGGCTCGGCATGTAGCCATCGGTGTTTTCAACTTGGGCAGCGGCTGGGAATGAAACAAACAGAGCCAGTAAAAATATGTAAATTTTACGCATGAAAAAAACTCCTGATTGGGCAATATCAGGAGCTTTTTCTGATATATGCCGTGGGTTATAATGGAGAACAGGCTGTTTTGAGCCATTTTCTGACGTCTGCGGATACCAGAGAGTCCAGTTCTTGCAAAACGGTTTTATGATAATGGTTTAACCAGTCTTTCTCTTTATTATTCAATAGATATTTATTGATAAGGCGTTTATCAATAGGCACTAAGGTGAGGGGAACAAAATGGCACATCGGGCGTTCAAAATCGGGATTGTCCTCATTTTCGATAACAGCCAGATTTTCTATACGGATGCCATATTCTTCGGCTTTGTAATATCCAGGTTCAATGGAGGTTATCATCTTGGGTTCCAATCCGGTGGCGTTGCTTCGAGGTGACAGAGAATGCGGACCTTCGTGGACATTTAAAAAGTGTCCGACGCCGTGTCCGGTCCCATGGTTGTAATCTTTGCCGTATTGCCAGAGTTGGGCGCGGGCAAGGGCATCAATGGCAGAACCGGGGGTGCCTTGCGGAAAAAGCGCTGATGCGGCGGCAATGTGCGCTTTTAGGACTTGGGTGAAGCTGTCGATGATTTCTTGATTTGTAACAGAGCCAATGGCAATGGTTCGGGTGATGTCGGTGGTGCCGTCAAAATATTGAGCGCCACTGTCAAGAAGCAGGATATTTCCCTCTTTTAATTTCAGGTTGGTTTTTTGGCTTGGTTGGTAGTGGACGATGGCGCCGTTAGCGGCAAATCCGGCGATGGTTTCAAAGCTGTTGCCGTAAAATTTTTGCTGTTGAGAGCGGAAGTCGTGAAGTTTGGCAACGATGGAAAGTTCATCTTGTCCTTGCCAATTGTTTTCCAGCCATTGCAGAAAGTTAACAACGGCAACGGCATCGCGTTTATGGGCGTTTTTGAAGCCATTTAGTTCAATCGGATTTTTGATTGCTTTCCAACTTTGTATCGGATTGGGCAGGTTAATCAGCCATAAACGATGATCTTTCATAATGTTTTGTAATTGTTTGGGGGTGTGACTGTAGCTCAATCCGATAGTGCAACCGCGCAGGCGGGCTAATTCGGTTTCAATTTTTTTGAAATCGGTGGTGAACAAGCTCACTTCCCCTTGAGCATCAATGAGGGCAAAAGCGCGTAACAACGGTGTGTCGGCCAGCGTTTCCGAACGCAAGTTTGTTAACCATGAAACGCAATCCGGTTCGCATATGAAAAACGCGTCAAGTTTTTTCTCCTGCATAAACTTGGTAAGATAGGAGATTTTTTCATCCATGGAGATGCCGGCATATTGAATGTCTTGTTCAAAGATTTCGACTTCCTTGTCGCTGAGGCGGTTTCCTAACAATTGGTTTTTGTCTTCAACGAAAGTGTGTTTTTTTAAAGTCCGTCCCCAGTAGTCAACTTCGCTGATGCTGTGACACCAAGGATTGTAGGCGATTTTGCACGGGTCGTCCAAATTGTTCTGCATCCATGTTCCAAGAGTGTCTTTGGTACAAATGACGCTAATCTGTTCTTGATTGACTTCCTGAGCGGCTTGCAACTCATATCTGCCGTCAACAAAAAGATAAGCTTTGTTGCGGAAAACGAGTAATGTGCCGGCTGAACCGCTGAAACCGCAAAGTTCTTGAACTTTGTTTTCTTCGGGAAGAATATCTTGTCCGAGAAACATGTTGCCGCGGGTGACGATATAAGCGTCCAGATTATTCGTAATAAGTGCTTTTTGTAATTCTTGCAATGTCATGAGTTATACCTTTTGCATGAGGGCGGCGCGCCAGTTGTCCAGTTCATATAGTTTGATTAAGCGCATGCCTTGTTTTTGATATTCTGAAACAATCCAATCACTTTGGTCTTCAACAAAGCCGGATAAGATACAATAACCGTCTTTTTTCAGGTTTTGGCGGATATCAGCGGCCATTGACAAGAGTGGTCGAGCCAAAATATTGGCCAAAACCAAATCATAGGGCGCATTTTGTTTGACGATATCGGCTTGACAGCCGTCGCTGAC
>CATGXW010000022.1 GCA_949542085.1 uncultured Alphaproteobacteria bacterium | reverse complement strand
TGCCGATGATGAGGGTATGGTTGTTCCTCCGAAAATCGCCCCTTATCAAGTTGTCATCATTCCTGTTGTCAAAAAAGCCGAAGACGAAGAAACCGTTATGGCCTATATCAAAAATATTATGCAGGATTTGAAAAACAAAACACCGTTCGGTGAAAAAATCCGCATCAAACTCGACAAACGAGATCGTTCTTCCGTTGACAAGTTCTGGGAATGGACACGCAAAGGCGCTCCGATTATTTTGGAAATCGGCCGACGTGATGCCGATGGCAACAACGTGATGCTGAAAGAACGCATCAAGCTTGGCACACAGGAAGGCAAACAAATTCTCGGTCGTGACGAATTGATTGAAACCATCGCCAATCGCTTGGAAAATATTCAAAAAGAAATGTTCTCCAAGGCGAAAGATCGTTTAATGACCAATATTCGTACGGATATCACCACTCAGGAAGCTTTCAAGGCTTACTTTGATAAATCAAATGAATGGATTGAAGATGGAAAAGCCGGCAAAGTTGCCTTTGTTCGCGGAAAGTGGAGCGGTGATGCCAACAGTGAAGAATTGTTGAAAGCGATGAAAATCACTATTCGCTGCATTCCATTTGATCAAACAG
The DNA here is from genome assembly GCA_949542085.1 of uncultured Alphaproteobacteria bacterium. Lineage (GTDB taxonomy): Bacteria > Pseudomonadota > Alphaproteobacteria > RF32 > CAG-239 > CAZU01. Next base: position 7,585 of record CATGXW010000022.1, on the reverse strand, counting down.
GAACAGAAGGTGTTTGCCTCCTGACAGGTAAACCGGCAACAATGGATGTCATTTACGCTCGCAGCTACTAATCGCAGCGCGATAGGCACAAAAGCGAGCCGCCGGTGGCACCCCTAGCAAGGGAGGCAACGGTTAAGTGCCCGTGGAGCGTCCTCGTTTGCAGATTGCTGTTGCAGCATAACCGGCACTTAATTAAAACAAACAAAAAGCTCTCCAACCGGAGGGCTTTTTGTCAACAGCCTTCCGTTCGTTGTGTAGACAGCAAGTTTTTTTTGAAATAAGGTAGTGGCTTGCTAACTTCTTATAACAACGGCTCTACAATATGAAAAAAAATTTATGGTCTGTCATCGTTTTTTTAACAGCTATTTTTACGTTAGCAACATTCAAATTTTGGCTCATCAACAACCCTATAAAAGTTTCATTCATTTCTAACGCTGAAAAAGATATTCAATATCAAATCTTTTATTCGGATAAACAATATAAAACTTTTACGGATGAACGTTCTGTAAAGAAAGACGTTGAACGCGGCAAACAAAATGTTGAAATGCTTATTTTTGCCGAAAGAATTGACAGATTAAAACTTGTGATAAACAATTACATAGGAAAAGTTTATATTTCCGATTTAAACGCTCATGGATGGCGAAGCGTAAAAATTACAGAAAAACTCCAAACGGATTGTGGTTACGATATTTCTCATGTTAAAATGAAGGATAATAACTTAGATATTATTTCTGCAAAAAAGTCTCCTGAAATAACATATAAACTAAAAGTCAAAGCGCCCCAAACTCCCGATTTTTATCTATTGACTATATTTTTAACTTTTTCTTTTCTGCTGGCATATAAAATTGTGCAGTATTTGTCCAGATTTAAGATTTTAGAAAACAATTCAAGAATAGATATTGTTTTTCTTTCTTGTTTTTTTGTCTTGCTATTTATTCCAATGAGCCATATATCGCAGGAAACGACTTCCCAACGTGAAAACAGATCCCTCGCCTCTTATCCTCGATCTTTCACCCATAAAGGGATTAACACTAAATTTGGCGAAGAATTTGAAAACTGGTATAATGACAGATTTTATGGGCGAAGGCTATTTATTAAAATCGACGAATGGCTCAAAGGCCTTTTTGTTCAAGGAAATAAAGACGTTCTAGTCGGTTCTGACGATTGGTTGTTTTATAAACATGACAATAGCCTGAATAATTATGCCAATAAAAACATTTTAAGCGAAACGCAATTGCAGCATGGGTTAAAATATTTAACAGATATTGACCAATGGTGTAAAAAACATCATAAAAAATTTTATTATCTTCTTATTCCAGACAAAAACAAAGTATATGGCGAACACATTAAGAATATTCAAAAATTACGCCCTGATACGGACGGAATAGGATGGCAATTTGTGAACTATATAAAGAAAAATTCTGATGTAAATGTCATTTATTTGTATGATGTTTTACATAATAACAAAGATAAAGGTTTGCTCTTTTGGAAAAATGATACCCATTGGAATCACTTCGGTGCCTATATCGGATATTTAGACGTGATGAAAAATTTGGGGCTCAATCCCATTCATGTTATGGCTTGGCAAAATATTCCGTACAAAGCCGGGGATTTAAGCAATATGTACCCCCAAACATCTCAGAAATATGAAAATTTAGAATATAAAGAACCGTTGATAGACCGTAAAGCCAAGTGCAACAATAAAGAGATATCCAATCGCCCTCTGATTGATTGCAAAAATTCACAGAAAAAGCTCAGATTACTAACTATGCGAGACAGCTTTTCTTCGAATTTGGAATCATATTATGCAGAAACATTCGCTCATACAAAGATGATTTGGGATTACACCTTCTCACAAAATATTTTGAAAGATATAGAAAAAAATTACGACATTGTCATCCTTGAAAATGTCGAACGATATATTCCGAAAATATTAGAACTAACGTTTCCTGAGGATTAGGCCATGCTTTTTTCTTCTATGACTTTTATATATCTATTTCTTCCCCTGACCTGTTTAGCCTATCTTCTGGTTAGAAAAGACCTGCACAACTATGTCTTGCTTATTGCCAGCATATTGTTTTATGCATGGGGAGAACCTCGTTATCTGGCAATAATGCTTTTAACAATTTTTATTAATTATGCCGGTGCCAATTATATTGGCCGAAGCCATAATAAAAAGCATCGTAAACTCTTACTTACACTGACTATTCTTGTCAATTTGAGCATCCTTTTTTATTTTAAATATTTTAATTTTTTTGCCGATAACATTAACTCTCTTTTCTCGACACAGTTTGATATTATCAAAATAATTATGCCGATCGGTATTTCTTTTTATACATTTCAAGCTTTGAGCTATGTTATTGACGTCTATCGTGAAGAGGTTCCCGTTCAGAAAGACATATATAAACTTGCATTATATATTTGTTTGTTTCCCCAGCTCATTGCAGGTCCCATTGTTAAGTATCATGACGTTGCCGAACAAATCAACCAGAGAACCTCTGATTTCGGCAAAGTAACTTATGGTGTGAAAAGATTTATTATCGGATTGGCAAAAAAAGTCTTAATCGCCAATACAATGGGAAGCATCGCCGATAAAATATTTTCAGAACCTGTTGAAAATTTTGATGTCTTAACCGCTTGGCTTGGGGCTTTTGCGTATAGTTTTCAGCTGTTTTACGATTTTAGCGGTTACTCGGATATGGCAATCGGTCTTGGAGCCATATTTGGATTTAAATTTTTAGAGAATTTCAACTATCCATATATTTCCAAATCAATAACCGAGTTTTGGAGAAGGTGGCATATTTCTCTTTCCACTTGGTTTAAGGAATATCTTTACATTCCCCTTGGAGGAAACCGTATATCTTCCCTAAGGACATATATAAATCTTTTTATCGTATTTTTTGCGACAGGTTTTTGGCATGGTGCCAGCTGGAATTTTATATTTTGGGGATTATGGCACGGCCTTTTCATCATTTTTGAAAAAATATCCGGTTGGTATAAAAAAGAAGTAAACATCAAAATTCGTTTTTGCCAGCATATATACACTACTTTTGTCGTTGTTATCGGTTGGGTCATGTTTAGATCCGATAATATGTTATATGCATATAATTATATTAAAAATATGTTTGGGTTAACGAAGAGACATGTGATAATTGATGATGTGACTTATTATATTGATAATATCGGTATTGTCACATTTATCTGCGCTGTTGTTTGCTCGATGCCTTTATTCAAACGCATTCTTTATATTAATTATGAAAACAAGATATCACGCATTCTGATTAATATTTGGTTGATGGGGCTTTTTATTCTTTCTTCGTCCGCCATCGCTGCTGCAACTTATAATCCCTTTATCTATTTCAGATTTTAGGATAAAAAATACCCCGCTGTTTTGCGGGGTATTTTTTATCCGTTGACAATTTCTCGCTTTTTGATTGGCATTCGCTCTTGTTCTTTGCGAACAAATTGTTTCAAACCTTCTTTGAACTCCGCCGGTTTTCCGCCACTTTTCAAATGTTCGCCATAGGCAACATCAACATAGTGACTGTCTGTTGGCTTCCCTTTATTTCTGGCTTCCATACTTTGAATTTCCACTTCAGCCTTTCGTGCCATCAATTTGGCAATCATCGGATTATCCGACAGCCCTTTTATAACATCTTCGGAAATGGAAATCCCTTTATCCTTAAGAGCTTCCAACGCGCCTTTCGATGCAATCGTCTCTTTAAACTTCTCATAATCTTTCATCATAATAAGTCTCCTTTATGCAAAGGTCTTTTAATACTTATAATATAGCATATTTTAGGGGTGAATACAACATTATTTGCAACAAAAATGTAACAATTTATTCCGGTTCACCCGATAAATAACGCCGCACGTTACTATACAATTTTTGATATAAAGACGGAAAGTAGTGAGCCGGCAATTTTTCCTTGGAAAACCAATAGTACTGGCTTTGCCCGTCTTCTTTAACCGCCAAAGGCTCTTTCTCCGTGGTTATCATTGAATTTTTGTCCTGCGGCAGTCTTAACAAAGCCAAATTTTCACAATTCATAAACACCATTTCACCGCTACATCCATAATTGGCTTGAACAAATTCAACCGTTGATTCGCTAAAGTCGGCGTAGCCATTGAAATACTTGTCAAATTTGGCCATTTTTAATCCGGCGCATCCCAATAGATTGAAATGACCTTTGGCATGTTTGCCGACTTCTATTTTTTCTAGACTTTGAGAACCGCTGACATCAAACGTTCCGGCGAAATCTTCGGCAATTTTGATACCATGATTACCGGTCAGCTCATTTTTACTACTCACGGAAATTTTTCCCTTGCAGTCATTGCCGATGGTTATGTTATCAACATTTACGCTTGCGGCGTTTAAGACACCGCGGAACGAATTGCCGATTTTAATATCTCGACGTCCCCAGTTATCACTCAATTGAATATCGGCATAGCTGTAAAAGCCGATATCAATCGCATGAAAGCATGAATTTCTGATTTGCAGACGACCGCTATAAACATCGCCGATATTCAAGTTAAAACAACGCAGGCTCTCATTTACGGTCAAATCACAACGGCAATTGTTTTGGATTTCAATGCTCTCAATCGTACTGCGAGACAAATTTATCCTTCCGGTGAAGCTCTCTTTCATCCGTAAAGCCTCAACCGTTTTATTGTCACGCATATCAATGATTAAATCACAATTCTTTTCAATCACCAATTTTTTAACTTTAGCTCGGCTCAGATTATAAATTCCACCTTTGGAAAATGCCGGTATGGTTAAAGTATGACGGTTAAGACTGCCGATAAACAAGCTGACGCCGTTTAACCGCTCTTTAAGACGCTTTAACACCTGACGTTCAGACAAATATGCCTCCTGCCCCAGCTCATCTTTCAGAATAGACACATCCAAGGCTTCCGCCGCATCCTGATTCATTTGGTATTGCCGAGCCACAATAAATTTATGCAGAATGCTTTTTTCATCCGCACTTAATTGATGACCTCTATACGGTAAAACCGCGGTTACCTTGTTATTGCAGCTTTCCAAAACAGCAACAGGTTGCTCATTCTTATTTTTCAAAACAAGCGAACATTCTTCACCATAAACTTTGGTTATCTGATAACCATCTTTTAATTTATAGACTACACTGCTGTCGATATTTACTGTCACCGGCGTATCCTTTAACTCATATTTGTTGAAATTCTGCAACCTATTTAATCATTGATAACCATAAGTCTATGTTTGATATGATATTTTTTATGAAAAATACCGAATGATGCTTTATTTTTTATTTTCTTTTTGTTATAAGATGCTTAGTTGTAACTGTTTTAATGGATAAAATGACTCTTTTAATTCTTTATGCCGCATTGGCAATCTCTGTTTCTTTTCTGTGTTCGGTTATGGAAGCCGCTCTTTTATCAATCATTCCCAGCTATATTGCTCAACTGGAAGAAAAGAATCCCAAGTTATTTCTTAAAGTTTCGATGATGAAAGAAAATATTGATCAGCCCTTGGCGGCTATTCTTTCTTTGAACACAATTGCCCATACTGTCGGCGCGACCGGGGTCGGTGCGCAAGTCACGGAAATTTACGGCCAATCATACATCGGCGTCGCTTCCGGCATTATGACATTTCTAATTCTTGTTCTTTCTGAAATTCTGCCCAAATCTATCGGTGCCAAATATTGGAAACAGCTTATTCCCTCCATGGTTGTTACTTTGCAGGTTATGATGTTTATCCTTAAACCGTTGATTTGGATGTCGGCGCTTATCACTCGTTGGCTTGATAAAAAAGGAGCCGACACATCAAACATTAAAGACGAAATCAAAGCTCTCGCCAAAATGGGTAAAGCTTCCAACGTTATTGACGATAACAAATATCGTGTTATTTCCAATATTGTTAATCTCGGCGAAGTTAAAGCCAAGGATGTTATGACGCCTCGCACCGTCGTTCACGTTGTTCGGCCGGGAATGAAGATAAAAGATTTTGACGAATTTTTGGTGACAACCCCTTTCTCTCGTTTTCCGATTGTTGATGAAAATGAGCAAAACTTTTTGGGGTATATTCATAAATCAAGCTCTTATAAGGCAAAAGACAACGAAAGCGTTGACAAATATGCTCGGCCGATGCGCAGTTTTTCCGCCGATGCGCATTTAGAAGTGGTTCTTTCCTCCATGCTGGATGATCACAACCATATGGCTCTGGTTGTTGATCAATTCGGTAACTGGATTGGCATTTTGACACTGGAAGACATTCTGGAAACCATTCTAGGCAAAGAGATTGTCGATGAAACAGACGTCATTGCCGATTTGCGCCAATACGCAAAAATGAAATGGCAAAAAAAACGCGAGCAAAAAGGAATTACCTTAACCGAAGAATAGTCCTTACTCCTTGAACTTCCGCTATTAATGATTACTTTTTAGACGGTAAAACATTAACAAGGAGAAGACAATGTCTCATCATTTGGCACCTCATAAAGGAGCCGGACACCACCCTGCTCCGGCTCGTTCTGAATTTAAACATCTTATTTCTCAATTTTGGAATATGTTTGATTTGCCCAGTGGTGGCGGATTGGGTAAAATGGAACCCAAAATTGATGTAAAAGAAAACAAGAAAGATATCAGTATTGTTGCTGAGCTTCCCGGTGTGGCGGAAGAAGACATCAATGTTGAAATATCCAAAGACGGTGATTTGACAATTTCAGGAGAAAAACGGCATGAAACCGAAACATCTTCTGACGATAGCTATATCTCTGAAATATCTTACGGCATGGTCAAACGAACAATCCATTTGCCTTGGGATTTGGATTTCAGTGCGACAAATGCAGACTACGAGGACGGTGTTTTGAAGATTTCAATTCCCAAATCAGCCGTTGAACAGGAAAAAAAGAAAAAAATCGCAGTCAAACGTCGCAATAAAAAAGAAAAATAAAAATGAAAAGCCCTCGGATAAGAGGGCTTTTTTAATGCTTTAACTTTTCTGTTTTGTTATGAGCCAATTGTAAAACCGCCTGAAAATCATCATCATCAGATACTTTGTTTTTGCGAATAAAACCACATTTTTGGCAACGATGAACAATAACATATTTTCCATTTTTCTGTTCAAAATCAATCGGTTCCATTAATCCACCACAATCGGCGTCTCGATCTCCGGGATTAATATCAACATGCTTGGAATACAGACATTTAGGACAATGATTGGTGTAACCATTCCCTGTTACTTCGGCTCCGCAATGCTCACAAACAAAATTCTCTGTTGTTCTGGTAAACTTCTTCATTTTTTGCTTTCGTTTTATTGTGCTTATTTTCTTTTACATAAAAATATCAATAAAGACAATGCAAAAAAAACTTGCAAATTAATTTATTTTGGCTAATTATAGCTTTGTTAAAAGACTCGGGACTTAGCTCAGCCTGGTAGAGCGCTTGCTTTGGGAGCAAGATGCCGTTGGTTCGAATCCAATAGTCCCGACCACGAGGGTCCCGTAGCTCAGCTGGATAGAGCAACAGCCTTCTAAGCTGTGGGTCAGACGTTCGAATCGTCTAGGGCGCGCCATAAAAACTCCCCTTTAGGGGAGCTTTTTTTTATGGA
>CATGXW010000021.1 GCA_949542085.1 uncultured Alphaproteobacteria bacterium | reverse complement strand
GAGACGAAATTTGAAAAACTTTTGCCCGTCCGGCACTGCGAAAAATGATTTCTTTTTCAGAGAAAAACGGCTTTCTTTTTATATAATGAGGGGAATAAGCCTTTTTCGGTTTGAAATGGGGTTTATGCTTCATAATCCCGACCTGATTGTTAATCCAAATGCTTTGCCGCAACAAAGACATCTTATGTATAGCAAAAAAAATAAAAAAAGCTATCTTTTTTTAAAAAGTTATCCAAAAACACCAAATAACCCCTTGTTTTTGGGGGCGTTTTGCGGCTTAATTTTGCTAATGTTTGGAACGTATTTGCAATTTGGAGGCGAAAATGCCGGTTATTAAACTTATCAGCACTTGGTTTTACAGCGGATTATCCCCTAAAGCTCCGGGGACTTGCGGGTCTTTGGCCGCTTTGCCGTTTGTATATGCTCTTGCATGGTGGGGCGGTGTGAATGCGGTTGCCGTGTTTGCGTTGGTTGTGTCTGTTGTCGGCGTTTTTGTTGCTGATGTTTATGCCAAGAGTCTCGGGCAAGCGGACCCCGGACAAATTGTGATTGATGAGGTGGCTGGGCAGGCTATTGCGTTGTTGGCTGCTGGTACAAGTCTTCCTTTGTTTATCGCGGGATTTGGTTTGTTTCGTTTGTTCGACATCGTCAAGCCGTGGCCGGTTTCTTGGGCGGATACCAAGGTTCACGGCGGTTGGGGAATTATGCTTGACGATATTTTGGCCGGTATTATCGGGGGCGCCGTTTTGTGGGGGATTAAAACCTATAGCGGTTGGTTTTAGTCTTCTTCATCAAGAAGAATGAATTCGTCGTCGGCGGCCAGATTTAGAATAATTCTGGCTCGCTCTTCCAGCAAATCCAAATCCAAGCTTGAATTTGACAAATGTTTGACTTTGTTCTCAAGTTGGTTCTTTTCTTCTTTGTATTTTATTGCCGTTTGTTGCGCGGTCACAATTTCTTGTTTGAGCGAGAGGTATTTGAACAGACCTCTTTCTCCGTTAATTCCGTGGAACGCAAAATAGGCTGACAGCAGAAAACTCAGAATCCAGAAACCGGAGTTTTTTAGTCGTGCTTGAAAATCTATAAACAGCCCCATTGTTGTATCCTACGCTTTTATTATTAGAGGGAACAGACACGCCGGCGAGTTTTTGCTGCGCTGTGATTATTGGAGCATATTTAAGTTAAAAATTGGTTACGCCTTTTTAATTTTATCGGCAGTCGTTCCCTTTTTGTTTCCACGATGTTACTTTTCCGTTTTCCAGCACAAAAGCTGTTTTGCAGTAGTACTCGACATTGTAGCCGAAGCTGTCGCCGTAAGGTGAAAAATCATAATCACCCAAAAACGGAGAATAAAACGGATCGTATTCGTTGGCTAACGTTCCTTGGTTGTAAATGTAAAATTCCGAAGGAACATAGACGTTGTCGACGGTGGTGTAGGATAACACTTCAAATCCGTCAGGCAGAATTTTTGCACCGCTGGGTTGTCCCATGCGCTGAATGAGTTCGGCTTTGTCAAGTCCGAGCATGGTGTTCATTTTGTCGGTATTGTTTGGCGTTGTGCTGCAAGCGAACAATAAAAACAACAAGATAAGCGTAAATGAAATATGTTTCATGTTTTCCCCTCCCCATGATGTTTGTAGAGATAAGGGCGATTGCGTGTTTTTCAAGGAGGCTAAGACGGTGGGTTTTGGGGAATATCTGATTGACAGCAAAGGAAAATACTCTAGAATAAACCGCAGTTGAACGAATTTACAGAAAGGAAAACTTATGACAAATATTCATCCGACAGCTGTTGTCGAAGACGGTGCGCAAATTGCCGCAACCGCTAAAATCGGTCCTTTATGCTGGGTTAGCTCCCGTGCTAAAATCGGGGAAAATGTACAGCTTCTCGGAAGAGTAACGGTTATGGGTGACACCACAATCGGTGAAGGGACAATTGTTTTTCCGGGGGCCGTTCTCGGGGCGGGACCGCAAGATCACGGAAATGAATTTAAAGAAGAAGCCAAATTGATTATCGGCAAAAACAACATCATTCGTGAAAATGTGACAATGCATGCCGGAACACCGAAAGAACATTTTACAACAACAGTCGGTGACGGCGGAATGTTTATGATTAACTCTCATGTCGCTCATGATTGCGTGGTCGGTAATAATGTGATTATGACCAATAACGCCGTTATCGGCGGACATGTTCGTCTGGGCGACGGTGTTATTATCGGCGGCAACTCCGCTGTTCACCAATTCTGCCGTATCGGTCGCAAAGCGATGATCGGCGGTTTGTCCGGTGTTGATCGTGATGTTATTCCGTTCGGAATTGTTACCGGAGAACGAGGCAAGTTGCGCGGATTGAACGTTATCGGTCTAAAGAGAAGCGGTTTTGAAGAAAATGTTGTTAAGTCTATCAGCCGCGCGTTTATGTTTATCTTTAAAGGTAAGGAAGGAACGTTTGAAGAACGTTTGATTCAGGCTCGTGAAAAGTATAAAGACAATGCCATGGTTTTGGAACAGCTTGACTTTATTGACGAATCTTTGTCCGGTCGCCGCAAGGTGATGATTGCAGACTGATAAGGTTTGGCACTGATGACAACACAGCGCAAACTCGGTATCATTGCGGGCGGGGGGGCTATCCCCGCCCAGTTGGTGCAACATTGCATTAAGACCGGCAGGCCGTTTTTTGTTTTGGCTATTGAAGGAAACGCCGAGAGAAATTTGGTGAATGACAATATTCCGCATCAGTGGATACGTATCGGGCAGGCCGGTACCGGTTTTAAACGTCTGGCAGATGAAAAAGTGCAGGATGTTGTTATGATCGGGACCATTCGTCGGCCGAGTTTTTTTGATTTGGTACCTGATCTGCGGACCACGGCTTTTTTTGCCAAAATCGGAACCCGTTCTTTGGGCGATGATGGTATTCTCCGCGCTTTGGTGCATGAAATCGAAGACGAAGGGATGGCGGTTAAGGGCATTCATGAGGTGATGTCCGAGCTTTTGGTGAAAGAAGGTGTTTTGGGGCGGCATAAACCGGATAAACAGGCGCAGGAAGATATTAAACGAGCAATCGAAGTGGCGACGGAGTTAGGGCGTTTGGATGTCGGGCAGGCGGTTGTTGTGCAACAAGGTTTGGTTTTAGGTGTTGAAGGAATCGAAGGAACGGATGCTTTGTTGTGTCGTTGCGGTGAATATCGTCGAAAAGGCGATGGCGGTGTGTTGGTTAAATTACGCAAACCGCAACAGGATATGCGTATCGACTTGCCGACAATCGGTCCGCGTACGGTTTCTCGAGCCAAAGAAACCGGCTTAAAAGGAATTGCCGTTCATGCCGGAAATAGTTTGATTGTCGATGAGGCCGAGGTTGTTAAGATGGCTGATAAAGCCGGCTTGTTTGTGATAGGAGTGAATCCCGATGACTATCGGAAATAATCCGTTGAAGGTATATGTGATTGCTGGCGAGCCCAGTGGTGATTTGCTGGGGTCTCGTTTGATGAAAGCTTTGCAACGCAAAACAAACGGTAATGTCGAATTTTTTGGGTTGGGCGGTGATACAATGGAGGCTGAAGGATTAAAGTCTCTGTTTGATATTTCTGATTTGGCGGTGATGGGGTTGGTTGAGGTTATTCCCAGTATTCCGAAAGTGTTGCGCCATATTCGGGAAACGGTTGAGGATATTGAACGAATCAAGCCCGATATTGTGATTACGATTGACAGTTGGAGTTTTTCGGCGCGGGTTCATAAAAAACTTCGCCGCTTGAAGCTTGGTATTCCTCAGTTGCATTATGTGGCTCCTCAGGTTTGGGCTTGGAAGAAAAAACGCGCGCGTACCATGCATAAATATGTTGACGCCCTGATGACGCTTTTGCCGCAAGAGCCGAAGTATTTTACGCCGCATCATCTGGAGACCGTATTTGTCGGGCATCCTGTGATTGAAAGCGAAGTTTTGCAGGCTGACGGTAAAGCTTTTCGTCAGCAGTACAATATTCCGGATAATAAAAAAATTATTTCGGTTTTGCCGGGGTCAAGACATACGGAAGTTTGCAAGCTGATGCCGGTTTTTGCAGAAGCCGCGCGACAGTTGTTGGCAAAAGATGAAAACTTTTATTTTGTATTGCCTACGGTGAAAACCGTGTCTGAGCGTGTCAAAAAAATGGTTGCCGGATTAAATTTGCCGATAACGGTAGTGGAAACGCAGCAAGACAGGTATAACGCGTTTCGCGCTTCATCTGCGGCAATCGCGGCGTCAGGAACGGTGGCTTTAGAGTTGGCGATTACACATATTCCGCACATTATTGCTTATAAAGTTTCAAAGATGACTGCGTTTATCGTCAGCCATATTATGAAGATACAGTTTGTTAATTTGTCCAATATTATGTTGGGGAGGGAAGTGGTTCCCGAGTTGTTGCAACAGCAGTGTGTGGCCGGCAATATTGCTCGTTATATTGAAGAGTTGTTGGCGCAAAAGGAGTTGTATCACCGGCAGATGGACGGTTTTGCCAAGGTTAAGGACATTCTCAGCAATGGTGCGCAAACACCGAGTGACAATGCCGCCGATTTTGTGTTGGATTTGGTGGAACGAAATAAGAAAAAAGCTGTCTGAGACAGCTTTTTTTGAAATTTATTCGGCGACGCATTTGTGGTAATAATCACAGTCTTGAGCCGGACAGTCAATGAGTTTTTCATTATCGGGGCAAATCAGGGTGGTCAGACTGTAGCCTTCACATAATTGAGAGCAGGATGTTTCTGTTTTGGGCTCTTCTCCGGGGAGAGAACCGCTCCAATCGGCGATGTGTGTCACTCTGGCGGAAGTTGTTCCGGCAATCAAGGTTAAGAAGACTGATAAAACGATAAATTTTTTCATGGCAAGCCTCTATGTGCAGTTTTTATTTACAATGATACTGTTCTAAAAGTTAATTTATTGCAAATAAATGAGGGATGTCTTAAATTAACGCTATGGAGATAAACATGACATTATGGTGGTATGAGTTTAAAGAACAGATTTTTGCGGGCAGAAGTCGGTGGACATTATGGCTTCCTGTCGCGTTTGCCTGCGGGATAGCTTTGTATTTCAGTCTGCCGGTCGAACCGTCAAAATGGTTGACGGTAACAATTATAGAAATGTTGATTTTGTTGGCGGTCGTTTTTCGACATCGGATGAAAATGCTCTATGGTTTGATTGTTCCTGCTGTGGTTGTGTTCGGTTTTGCCGTTGTTCAGATGAGGACGATTTATTTTGCCGCTCAGCAGTTTCCCGTGCCGGAAGAAAAACTGTATTTAAGCGGGCGAATTGAGCATTTGGATTATAACAGTCGAGGTCATCAAAGGATGATTTTGGGCGATTTGCGAGATTTTGACGGTAAAAAAATGGAGGGGAAATTTCGTATCAGCAGTCGTTTTCGGTCAGAGGATTTGCGCAGCGGGCAATGCGTGGAATTGATTGCGAAGCTCATGCCTCGTCCTCAAGCCGTGTTGCCGGGGGGATATCAGTTCAATCGTAAAAGTTTTTATCAGGGATTGTCCGGAAGCGGGTATGCCGAAAGTACCGTTTTGCCGTTAGATTGCCCGCAAGCCGAGAGTTGGTACGATAAAATCCGTTTTGGTATTGACTCTGTACGGCACGCGGTGATTAAACATATTAAAGGGGTGTTGCCGCCGGATGAAGCTTCGGTGGCTTCGGCGATTGTTGCCGGTGAGCAAGGAGGGATAAAGACTTCGCTGATTCAGAATTATCGGGACTCAGGTTTGGCGCATTTCCTGTCTATATCAGGATTGCACATGAGTATGATCGCGGGGTTGATGTTCTTTTTTATCCGTTTGTCGGTTTCAATGTTCCCTTCTGTGGCGTTGCGTTATGACAGTAAAAAAGTGGCGGCGGTTTTTGCGATTATTATCAGTGCCGTTTATCTGATGATTTCCGGTGCTGCTATTCCTGCTCAACGTGCTTTTATTATGACGTTTATCGTTTTGCTCGGTATTTTATTTGACCGCAGGGCGATTTCTATGCAGACAATCGCATGGGCCGCTTTTATTGTTCTGTTAATCAGTCCCGAGGCTTTAATCGGCGCCAGCTTTCAGATGTCGTTCGCCGCGGTGGTTGCTCTGGTCGCATTTTATGAAAAATATGCCGGAGCATTACGAAATTTTATCGGAGGAAAACGCTTCAGGCTGATTAAATTTATCATTGTTTATGTTGTGGGGATTTTAGTTGCTGATTTGGTGGCCAGTTTGGCAACATTGCCTTTTGCGATTTATCATTTTAATCGGATTGCTTTATATACAACAATGGCTAATTTGTTAGCGGGGCCTGTTATCGGTTTGTTGATTATGCCATTTACATTGTTGTCGTTGCTTCTTATGCCTCTGGGGTTGGATGTTTGGAGCCTGAAAATCGTGGGTGCCGGAATAGGGGTGGTGAACCAGATTACAACGTGGGTCAGTAGTTTTCCTCAGGCCGGATATCAGGTCTTGTCGATGCCTGCTTGGGGATTGGCGCTTATCGTGTTTGGCGGGTTGTGGCTGGTTATTTGGCAGTCGTCGTTTCGGAATTGGGGATGGGTGGCAATTGGTTGTGGTTTTGCAAGTTTGTTGTTTGTCAAAGCTCCTGATGTTTTAAGTAATTGGGATGGTTCTGTTATTGCCGTTAAGGATAAATCCGGTCATATGGTTGTTTTGCCTTCAAGGGGGAATTTGTTTACAACGGAAGTGTGGTTGAATAAGACGGCGTCCCCCAAATTAACTGATGTGCAAAAAGAAAAATTGAAAGAGGTTTATAAGGGAGAAGCTGTTTATCCCGAGTGGTTGGCCTTGCACTGCGATGAACGGCAGTGTGTCTATCAAGATAACGTTGTCCTTGACAAGAGTGGTGGAATTGATGTTAATCATACACAAATTTCTTTGACGGACAGTGGTGGTTTGGCCCTCTATTTAAATCCTGAAGGGTATGAAATAGAGAGTGTGCGTGATTATGTGGGGCGGCGTTTGTGGAATTGAGAAAAATGGAAAAAACGAATGTAATGCGGATTTTGGATAAGCATAAGATAGAGTATAAGACTTATTCTTATGCTGATAAACCAACGACGTGCGGAGTGGAAGTCGCGGAGCTTTTAGGGCAGAATCCTCATCAGGTGTTTAAAACTCTGGTTACGGTGGGGAAGTCGAAACATTATTATGTTTTTATGCTTCCCGTCGCAGAAGAGCTTGATTTGAAGAAGGCCGCCGTATCGGTTGGAGAAAAGGCGATTGACATGTTGAAGTCCAAAGAACTTTTGCCGTTGACCGGTTATGTGCACGGAGGGTGCTCTCCGATTGGAATGAAGAAGCTTTTTACAACGGTTATTCACCAAACGGCAGAGAATTTTTCCACTCTTATATTCAGTGGCGGAAAAATAGGTTATCAGGTGGAGATGAGCTTAAGCGGATTAAAACAAGTTGTTCCGTTTATGATGGCAGATATTATTGTTGTTTAACTATGAAAAAAGGAACTGAAATGAAAAAAAATTTATTGATTGGCTCATTGGTTTTGTTGGCGGCATGCGCCGATGTTTCTCAATATACAGCGGTGGATGCCAACGCGTCATCCAAGGCGAAAATGAAAGCTTGTATGATTAGCGAAGCTAATAACAAACTAAAAGAAGGGACTTTGTTTGCTCAAGGGATTTCCGCAACGGCCGATGAATTGGTGAATGTCTGTTTGAAAAAATTGGCTTTGCAAGCGGCCGGAATTAGTGAAGAATCGCAGTCGACGGCAAAAAATATTATCTCAAATCTTCAGAATTTCGGGACTGCTAATTAAGTTTTTATATATCCCCCCTCAAGCATGCTTGAGGGGTTTTTAGATTAAGGTAAAAATAGGATAAATTTCTTGCTATTTGTCAGAGGGCGTTTTATATTTTCGGCAAAAGAAATTAGTGATGTAATTATTTAACCTTTAGACCATGAAAAGAATTAAAAGTATTTTTTTGTGTGGCGTCGTTCTTATCTTTATCGGGGCAAAAGATGTTATTGTCTTTTCAATGGCTGGGGTGGAGATGCTGAAGACGTGGGCCTTTATTGTCGGAGTGTCCCTTATTTGGGTAGCATTTATTCTGGAGAAGCGATATCGGCACAAGAAATGAACATGATGCAAAAGTCTCGAACAGAATCTGTTCGAGACTTTTTTCAATTGTCAAAGCGGTCAAACAACATTTTGAGTTCTTCAATTTTTTTATCTTTTTCTTCTGCTGATGAAAAA
>CATGXW010000020.1 GCA_949542085.1 uncultured Alphaproteobacteria bacterium | reverse complement strand
AATTCGGAACATGATCAAGCTTTAACGCTCGCTTTGCAGGCCGAAGAAAAAGCCGCCGATATTGATGAGATACAAGTTATTTTGGGACAATTGTTCCATTATAAAGGATTAATAGACGTTGCTCAAAAACATTTTGAAACGGCCAGCAACATCAATCCGCTTAATATTGCCGCGCTTATCGGATTGGCCGATATTCACAGTCAGAATAAAAATTTTAATTCGGCGGAACAACTATATAAACGAGCCATAGAGTTGGATAAATCAAATTTTGCGGCGCATCAGAATTATGCAGAAATGCTTTTTAAGCAAAATCGTAAACTCGAAGCCTTGGAAGAGTACAGGCAAGCCGTTATTTTGAATCCCAAATCGGCCGAACTCAACAACAATCTGGGAGTTGTTCTTAAAGATTGTCAGGATTATGAACAAGCCATGGGACTGTTTATGAACGCTCTGCTTTTGAATCCGTTGTTGGAAAGCGCATCTGTTAATGCCGTGGAAACGCTGATTTTATGGCATAAGAAAGATGCCGACACGGCACTGAAAATTGCTGAAAATTGGCATAAACAAATGCCCGAAAGTGTTTTTGCCAAGCATATTTATGATTGTTTGAAGGGAGAAAAAAGTGAAGCTGATTTTAGCTATAATCAGAGGCTGTTTGAATGTTTTGCTGATAATTACGAGTTGGTTATGTCGGCTGTGGGCTATGCAGCTCCGCTGGCTGTGGGAAGAATTGCAGGATCTCTTAAAGGTTCCGTTGTGGATTTGGGGTGTGGCACGGGGCTTGTTGGTCAAGCTGTTAAAAGCGCTGAAAATCATTTAACCGGTGTTGACTTATCCGAAAAAATGCTTCAAAAGGCTCGGGAAAAAGACGTTTATGACAACTTGGTTTGTGGTGATATTATTTCTTTTTTGAAAGAAAATAATAAATTCGACTGGGCTATTGCGGCGGATGTTTTAGGGTATTTAGGAAAATTGGAAACTTTCTTTGCCGCCACCAAAGGAATAAAGTTGATTTTTACAACGGAATTAACGGAAAAAGACGAAGACTTTCATCTGCAAACCAATGGGCGCTATCAACACAGTATAAAGTATGTGACCAAACTTTTGCAACTTAACGGTTATTCCGACATTTATCGTGAAAATGTTGTTCTGCGGCAAGAAGACGGATGTGATGTTCTTGGCGTTTTATGGCGTGCCGAATAAACAAAAAAACCGCTTTCCTTTTAAGAAAAGCGGCTTTTGATGAGATAAAATCTATTAGAATGTGTATCTCAAACCTGCGGTAACTTCCATCAGGTTGTCGAGGTAGCTGGTGTCAACCAATGTGTAACGGCCCATTACACGAGCAGATACATGTTCGTTGAAGTTGTACTGAGCACCAACACCGAAACGGTATCCCATGTGGTCTTTGTCATACTTGCCATTCGGAAGGTTTTTAACTTCAAGGTTGTAGTTACCCAAACCGACAGAAGCCAACAAATCAACTTTGTCTGTGCAACCCAACGGCATGTAACCATACAAATCCAAACCGTAAGAATGGAATTTAGCTTTAGTCTTTTCGCCTTCTACTGTAGCTTTTCTTTCACCAGACATTTGGTAATAAGCTTCCAAACCGGCATATTTGCCAAGACGAGTACCGACGTTTACTGAACCGGAGTTGTAATCTTCTTTCAATTTGTTGGCGTCACCTTTGAAATCGGCGGCACTGAAAATGTAGTCAGCACCAACATACGGTTCAATCTCATGACCAAACATCTGCTGAGCATTAGCTTGGGTTGAAAAGAAAATGCAGGCTGCTCCTGCCAATAATAAAGCTTTATTCATATTTAACTCCATTTTATAAATAAGTTTACATTAGTAGTCCGTATTTATCGTCCAGGAGAGTTGTAATCTTGATTTAGTATCTAAAATAAAAATTACAACAGTCATTTTATTATTTTTTTTACTAATATCTGTTTTTATAAAAAAAGTTTCTTAACATCGAATATTTATAATATCTAAAATTCAAAATACAAGGAGTGCCGATATGAGTTTTTGCTGTCCGGATGAAAAATGTTGTAAATGTCAGCGGCTTATTGACTTCAGGCACGATAATAAAATTAAATTTCCGACTTATTTTAATGCTCCTGTTCCGTCATTCGGTTCTATAGACGCTCAAATTCTTATTGTAGGGTTGGCTCCGGGCTTGAACGGTGCCAATCAAACCGGACGCCCGTTTACAAATGATTACGCCGGTGATGTTCTTTATCCGATTTTGAAAAAATATGGTTTTGCCACGGGAGAATACGGCAAGCGTCGTGATGACGGCTATACGCTTTTGAACGTGCGTATCACTAATTCTGTTCGCTGTGTTCCGCCGCAAAATAAAGTAACGGGAGAAGAAACAAAGAACTGCGGTGCTTTCCTTATTGAAGAAATTGCGGCAATGAAAAATTTGAAAATTATTTTGACTTTGGGAAGTGTGGCTCACAATGCCGTCCTCGGTGTCTTGGGATATCGAAAATCCGCTTATAAATTTTCTCATAATGCAATCCATTATTTGGACAAACACAATTTGTTGCTTGTGAATTCGTATCACACGTCACGCTACAATATTAATACGGGTGTCTTGACCTATGATATGTTTGAAGATGTTATCCAAAATATAAAATCCCGTCTTAACGATTGACATAAATATTTTTTTCTTTATCTTGCATACAGACAAACTATCAGAAAAAGAAATTATTATTTAAACAACTTGGTTATATGGAAATAAAACTTTGTTATGCTTACGGCGAAGCCTGTTGTCTTCTGATTTGTTCCGAAGATTTGGCAAGTATTGTTAAACGCGCCAAACAGGAAGGGTACGGTTTTGTTGTTCTCTATAGAACCGATTACACACACTCCCGCATTCATCGTCGGATTATTGCTTGGGACTGTGATGTGATGGGATATGAACAAGCCCTGAAACACACCAAAGATCCGTACTGGATAAAAGCGCTCTATGACTGGGGATGCCGCCTTTTTCTAAAAGCGCCGCTTCCTCAACCGGGGATGGTGGATATCTTTCCGTTTAAATGGTTTGACAGTTTTATCAGGTTATCTGAAAAAGAATTGTCTGCCTTGCTAAAGTGATGAAAAGAGGATAGTTTTTTAACTATCCTTTTTTTATTTATGATATCGGGGCTATCTTTTGCACAGTTTCGAACTATATTTTTACAATCAAAAAAAAATGAGTTACACTTCTAAAGTGTTGTCAAAAACAAAAGGAGCTTAACATGTTTAGCAAAGCAAATAATTTTTATCATCAGATTGTTGCTAAGTTTGATTGCTGTCCTATTTCCGCATATTTGAAAAAACTGCGCAGCGATTGGCAAACGGGAATGGTTTGGACTGCTGAACGTTTGTATAATTCGGGAATTTCACCTAATTTTATTTCTCTTTTGGGGTTTGGCGTCGGATTGTTGGCCATTAACTTTTTATCGATGGAAATGTATTTAGCCGCGTTAATCTGTATTTTGATTAACAGAACGCTTGATGCTCTTGACGGGACCGTGGCCCGCTATAAAGAAGTTACGGATTTCGGCGTCTTTTTTGATGCCACGCTGGATTATATTTTTTATGCAGGTGTTATCTGGGGGTTCGCCTTGGCTAATCCTCTCAAAAACGCGATTGCCGCGGCGTTTCTTTTGTTTGCATTTGCGGCATCGGCTTGTGCTATGTTGTCTTATGCCATTATCGCCTATAAAAACGACAAAACCAAAAAGATAGAACTCCCCTCTTCTCCTTTTTATTTGGGAGGAACGGCTCAGGGATCCGAAACTTTTGTCGCTTTAATTGTTCTTTGCCTCATCCCATCTTGGTTTGTGGCGATAGCCAGTATTTTGGGATGTTGGTGTTTGGTTAAAACCTTGGTTGTTATCTCAACAGCATATTATAATTTTGTGATTGTTTCATCTAAAGGCAAAAAATAATGTTTAGGCATTGGATTGGTATTTTTCTGTTTTGGTGTGTTTGTTTATTAAGCGCTTTTGACACTCAGGCGTTGGAATTTAAAAAGCAGACAAAAGAAGTCTCAGTCCAATTGCTGACGAATTTTGATAAGATACATCCTCAACAGAATCTGGATGTTCTTATTAAATTTACCATGAAAAACGGTTGGCATATCTTTTCTCAAAATCCGGGAGATATCGGACTTCCGACAAAAATAAGCTGGAATTTGCCTTTGGGGTATGAGGTCAAAGACCAGCTCTGGAGTGTTGATGAGGAATTTGAAAATGAAGGTATCATCCAACGAGGATATGGCGATGTGGCCTATTATCGCGCGACAATCGTTCCGACACCTGATGTTTTTCGGGTCGCTCAAATGGAAGCGGAAGTGTCATGGTTGGCTTGTCGAGAAGAGTGTTTGCCTAAAAAAGTGAAGTTTTATCTGGACATTCCGATTACACAGCAGGATCTCCGCCCGTCTCAGAAATGGACAACGGAACTCAATAAAGCCATCCCCTATTTTACCGTTCAGGCAAATGTCCTGAATATTGGTTTTTGCTTGGCTGTCCTTATGGCTTTTGTCGGTGGAATCATATTGAATTTTATGCCTTGTGTTTTCCCCATTCTGGTTTTGAAAGTTATTGCTTTGGGACATACATCCGAAGATGATAAGCATCGAAATATTTTGGAAGGTTTGATTTATACTCTCGGGGTTCTATTATCCTTTATTGCCATGGCCTCCGTTCTTGTTTGGCTCAGAATGCGGGGGGAACAGGTCGGCTGGGGTTTCCAACTCCAATCTCCTGTTTTTGTTTCTATCATGCTTGTTTTGTTTTTTGTTATTTTCCTGTTGCTTTTGGATGTGGTTAACATTCCCAATCCATTGGTGGAAAAAGTCGGAAAAATAACATTCAAACGCCAGATGTGGAATGCGTTTTTCACAGGATTTTTTGCCGTTCTTATCGCCAGTCCTTGTACGGCTCCGTTTATGGGAATCGCTGTCGGTTACACATTAACGGCTCCGTTATATGTTTATTATCCCATCTTTATCAGTTTGGCTTTGGGATACGCCCTTCCCTTTGCTTTGGCGGGGATGTTTCCCAAACTGCTGCACCGTTCCTTACCGCGCCCCGGTCGTTGGATGGCTCGATTGAAAAGGCTTTTTGCCATCCCTGTTCTGTTAACATGTTTTTGGTTGGCCTGGGTTCTTTACAGCCAATTGGACAAACGTGGCGAAATCGTTTTAGGCCAACGATTGAACTGGCAGGTTTATAGTGCGGAAGCCGTTGCGGAGGATGTTAAAAATAAGGAAAAGGTTTTTGTGGAATTTACCGCCAAGTGGTGTTTGACATGTCTGATGAATAAAAAAGTCGCTTTACAATCGGAAGATTTTGTTGCCTTTGCCAAAGAAAACAACATTAAGCTTTATCGCGCGGATTGGACCAATGATGATGATGACATTACTCAGGCTTTGGCTAAATATGGGCGAAACAGCGTTCCCTTGTATGTTTACTATGACGGGACATCAAAGTCATATAGAATATTGCCGCAAATCCTGACACCGGGGATTTTAGTCGGAAAACTTCGTTAATCTATGATTAATCTTCAATATTTTTGTAAATACTCTTTTCCAGTATGTAAAAAAAAGGCGCCGTAAAGCGCCTTTTTTGTTGAATATCTCTCAGACTTTTATTTTCCAAAAATGCCAAAGTCTTTGATTTTGTTTTTGACACCGCCAACAACGTTTTCAAGGTTTTCCTTGGCAACATTTTTGAGGTCTCCGAGATTGTTTTTAACAACTGTTTCAGATGCCGTGTTCAGTATCTTGGTCAGAATTTTAGAAATGGAGGATGCGATGCTTTCTCCTTTTTTGCTGTCGCCAATATCACGCAGTGTGATGGCCGGCAGTCTGACATCTAAAGCGGTTTCGTCTTTTTGCAACGGAGTGATTGCTTTCAGCGCGCCTTCATTGATGCTAACCAGCTTGATAACAACTTTTTTGGCAGCGGCTTTATCTTCAGCACTGGCATTCGGTGTTTTGGCTTCAGCAGCTTGGGCAGCTTCGTCCTTTTCAGCACCGGCTGTGTTTTTTGAAATATTTTCCAACAGTTGTTTAATGTTATTTTGTGTCAGAGACAACATTTCATAGGTAATAACCGGTTTATCGACTCTGATTTCATTGATAACAATGGTGTCTGTTGCTAAGCTTTTGAGATCAACTTTTACAGTTACACCGCCTAAATCAATTAAGTTAGCGGATTTGTAATTTTTCGGATTACCGACTGTCAAGCCCCGAATAGAACCTTCACCGCTTGTTAATGACAGGTTAAAGCCTTGCAGGTTGACTTCTGTTCCGGTGATTTGGCTCCCGTATTTATGAACCAAATTTTTAACAATTGATTCAAATGAATTTACAAAGTAGTAACCGCCGGCACCAATAAGGATAAGCAGTCCTAAGAAAATATATCTTTTTTTCATTTAACGTTCCTCTTTGTGCGTTATACCTAATATCACTTTGGATTTTAGCTAAAAAAATAAACAACACAAGAAGAAGTAATGTTGTTGTGTGTATCATTGTGGTATTCCCAATAATTTTAACAATTTTTTTAAGCGCCGCTTCATTATTGCTTCGGCAAGGGGGGATATAATTTTTTCTAATTTTAAAAATGTCCACGATTTATTGTTTTCAAAACTTTTTAGATCAATATATTTTAAGTTAAGGCTCTGATTTTGTTTTTGAATAATAAAATTATCGAGATTAAAATCGTAAAAATATAAATTATGTTCAATCAGCTGATAAATAAAATAATAAAATTGTCGTTGCAACTCCGCATAGACTTTCCCGTTATTAAAATAATGATAAACCGGTTTAGATAAGGTGCCGTCATCATCCGTTAATAGTTCACAGACTAATCCGAAACCTTTGTTAGTCATCACTAATTTATCATCATAGTTGAGAATGAATTTCCCTAAATCGTTTTTAACGGCCAGAAATATTTCCAATTCTCGCTTCAAAATCTTTAAATCGTTAGAATTTTTCAATATTTTGACACACTTATTTTTATTTTGTGGATGTCGATAACATTCCCTCACCGCACCCTGACCAATAAATTCTTTTAATATTAACATTGCGTATCGCTTCCTTGTTCTATAAAAAAACAACCACCGAAAAAGGTGGTTGGGAAGTTAGCAAGTTATATACAGTAAAATAACCCATATGCTTTTAGATAACAGAAAGTTATCCTGTTGTATAACATATGCCTCCCAACCTTACAGGGATGAGAGGATATAAATAGGTGTAAACACCTATTAACGCATATATCCAATGCGTTTACTGTATCTAGGAATTGCTAAGTTCCCGTCCTTATAGGACTAAATATCCGTATTTCGAATATCTGATGCCAATATACATTTTTATTTGAAAAAAGCAAATCAAAATTTGAGAGGGGTTTGTTCGAACAGCGGAGGTTCGTGTTTATGAGACGAGGGATTAGCATCGCTGTGTTCTCTTGCATAGATGCTTGTCAGCATTGCTAATCTGCACCGCTTGCGCCTTTCACTGGGGGGGCTGACTTCTCACCAACGTACCTTATCACAACAAAAAAAGCCTGCTCAAGGCAGGCTTTTCCGTTATGGTAGGCGCGTGGGGGTTACTATCGCTACGCTCTGTTGCACCGGCGCTCATCAGCACAGCTGACCGGCGTACTCCCGTCCGCCTTGAGCTGGTAGTCGCCCCCTTTCTCTGGGGTTCTCACCAACTTACCTAACCACAACAAAAAAGCCCGCACAAGGCAGGCTTTTCTGTTATGGTAGGCGCGTGGGGGTTCGAACCCCAGACCCACTGATTAAGAGTCAGTTGCTCTACCAACTGAGCTACGCACCCATAATCATTCAACAAGGCGGACTATAAACCGCCTTTAAAATATTTGCAACAATTTTTTTATATTATTTGTTAAAATTATGGATGAAGTATCAGGCTAAATGATGTGTAGCAATCAGGTTGTGAAACAACATCAATTTTTCCGTCCAGTAATCCCGCGATTTTTTTGGCGATGCTTAGTCCTAACCCCGCTCCTTTTTGCCGGTTGGTTTTATCTTGTCGACATTGATAAAAGTCGTCAAAAATACAATTTAACTCCTCCGTTCCTATCCCGATACCATTGTCTAAGACTCGAATGATTATTTTGTTTTTATAGCGAAAACAGCTGAGAACTATTTTATCTTTAGTATATTTGAGGGCGTTACTCAAAAAATTTCTTATAATGCGTTCGATAAGAAC
>CATGXW010000019.1 GCA_949542085.1 uncultured Alphaproteobacteria bacterium | reverse complement strand
CGCAAGCTGCAGCAGGATGGAATTTCCGTCGTTGTCGTCTCAATGCCTTGTACGGAATTGTTTGATGAACAGCCGCTTGATTATCAGGAATCTGTTTTGGGTTCGGCGCCACGAGTTGCCATTGAGGCTGCTGCAAAATTCGGTTGGGAAAAATATGTTGGCCTGTCCGGAGACATTATTGGTATGGATGGCTTTGGAGCGTCCGGACCGGCGGAAAAACTCTATGATTATTTTGGCATTACGGTAGACGAGGTTGTTGACAGCGTCAAAAATCTGTTGCATTAATCATCAAAAAAAAGGAAAACGGCTTTGGCAGAATGTCAGAGCCGTTTGTTTATATAAGAATAAATGCAAGTCAGCTGTTGACATTTGTAAAAATCATAGTTAAGTTAGTCCCACAAAATTAATTAACGAGATATTATATTAAAGTTTAACCAAAAATTTTTATGTATGGAACATTCTGAATACATTTTTCTGGCGAGCCAAGCTCAGAAAAAAGCTGCGGACAGCGGCTACCAGATTGCCGTAAGCGACTTCAAAGTAGGGCGCATTTATCCTAAAGACGGCAAAAATTCGGGATATATCTGCTTCATCGCAGAGGTCGTGGCCGACGGTGTCCCCATGTATCTCTGTGTAAAGGCCTGGTCCGGAAAGACGAAGCGTGTCGCTTTGTTCTATCCGAAGGCTACGACGCGGATTGCAGACTACACACACTGCGGCTTCAAAGCCTGTGGTACAACAAGCTGGTTGTACGTCAAGATTGACGACGGCAAGGATTTTGCTATCGTCAACAAGGACGGATACCGGAACGAACAATTTGAAGAAGAGCGCAGCAGAGTGTAAAGCTTCAAAAAAGCACCTCCGTCCAGACAGGACCGAGGTGCTTTTTCATAAGTCAATGAAGAATAATAGCCAATGCCGTGACCGCAAGTTGCGTAAATAAAAACACACAGTACCAATTACGGTAATTTTTTGCAACGACAGAGTGTTGCTTTTCGCTTAAGCTGTCATACTTGGGCAGCATTCTGACATGTTTTCTAACTTTGAAACAGATATAAAAGCTAAAGTAGAAAATCAGCACACCATTACAAATCAACGCCAATGGAGCCTCTTTCAGTGCAAGGAGAGAAAGAGCTGTTGCCACGACAAACAAGATGTAACTGATGTTGCGTCTGGATGTTTGCAGAGCCATGTGGATGTGTTTGACATAACAGCGGCACGAATAGAACAGGCAAATTCCGGCTGCCAATTCCGTAAAGATTAATAAGATGTCGTTCATAATTTGTATTTAATTTAGTATCTGGATAGATGTTATGTCAATTTTTGTATAAACACAAGCAAAAAATAAGGCATTTGAGAACTTTTAAAATTTTCTTGCAAAAAGAAAGCAAAAGAATATAGTTTCGTTAGTTTAATTTAATAAGGAGATAAAATATGCCTTTGGTTACAATGCGTCAGATTCTTGACCATGCTGCAGAAAACAATTACGGTGTTCCAGCTTTTAACATTAACGATATGGAACAGGTTATCGCTGTTTTGCAGGCTGCGAAAAAAGTTAATGCGCCAGTCATTCTGCAAACATCAACCGGTGCTCGTAAATTTGCCGGTGATCCGATGATTCGTCACATGATTGCCGCTGGAATTGAAATGTTCCCTGAATTGCCGATTTGCTTGCATCAGGACCATGGTTCTTCTGTAAATATTTGCCAGTCTGCCATTGTTAACGGCTATTCTTCAGTCATGATGGACGGTTCTTTGGAAGCTGACGGTAAAACCCCGTCTTCTTTTGAGTACAACGTTCATGTTACCAAAGAAGTTGTTGCCCGCGCTCATGCTGTTGGTGCTTCTGTTGAAGGTGAATTGGGCGTTATCGGTTCTTTGGAAACCGGTAAGGGTGATAAAGAAGATGGTCACGGCGCAGAAGGTGTTATTGATAAAAAACGTCTGGTGACTGATCCTGACGAAGCCGCTCGCTTTGTTGAAGAAACCAAGTTGGATGCTTTGGCTGTTGCTGTCGGAACATCTCACGGTGCATACAAATTTACTCGCAAACCGGATGGCGATATTCTGGCTATTGACGTGATTGAAAAGATTCATAAAAAATTGCCGAACACACACATGGTTATGCATGGTTCTTCTTCTGTTCCGCAAGAACTGCAAGATTTGATTAACGCTTACGGCGGCGCTATTCCGCAGACATTTGGCGTTCCTGTTGAAGAAATCGTTCGCGGTATTAAGTCCGGTGTTCGCAAGGTTAACGTTGATACAGATTGCCGTATGGCTATTACTGGTGCCATCCGTAAGATTTTCGCCGAAAATCCGAAAGAATTTGACCCGCGTAAATATCTGAAGCTATTGAAGAAATGCAGAAAGTTTGCGAAGCTCGCTACATTTCCTTTGGTGCCGCCGGTCAGGCTGACAAAATCAAAGCCATTCCGATGTCTGTTATGGCCAAACGTTACGCCGATGGCGAAATCTAATCTTGATTTCAGCTTGAAAAATGCCCCTCATCGCAGGGGCATTTTTTTATAAAGAAAAAGGCCGTTGGTGCATAACGGCCTTCCTTTTATTTGTAAATTGTTTACCAGCAAACTGTTTTATTTGGAGTTAGGATTATAGTTTGCGCCATAAAGCAATTCACAAAATAAAACTATACTGATACGACTCTGAAACGAATCTCAACTTGTCGATATTCTGAAATATTTGTATAAATATGTCAACAAAATAAAAGCCGTTTTTGATGGTAAAAACGGCTTTTATCGAAAAATCAGTGTGTTAGTCTTGCTTTTTGTCGCCGTATTTAACACCTTCACGAATATCGTCCATAAAGTCGCCGACTTCCTGTTCGTGTTCCAGCTCTTCTTTCAAAATTTTCTCTGAAATGCGGAATGTCTCATAGTCCTTGCCGAAAGTCATTTCGCAAATTTTCTGATAACGAGCAATGGCGCAACGTTCTGCCACCAGATTTTGTTCCAGCAGATTCATAACATAAGGTTTGTCAGGAGCTGCGTAACGGCATTGAGCTGTGCTTTCCCAATCTTTCGGATCCAAAATCGGAGTGCCGCCGAGCTGGATAATGCGATCACTCAGCCATTTGGCGTGCTTCAGTTCTTGTCCTGCATGTTCCATGAATTCTTCTTCGATTGAATCACGCAACGGACCGACGGCAACCTGAGCGCCTAACCAGTATTGATAATAAGCCAGCCATTCTTCAGCAAAAGCAATCTGCAATTGTTCCATCAGTTCTTTTTCATTGAGGTTAGAAATTTTTTGAGCCATTTCACCCATTGTTCATTCTCCATTTTAAGTTAATAACAATCTCAAACTTCAAGTAATCACCGGTGATGAAAAATCAAGGTTGCTAATATATTTTAGTTGGGGTATTCTAAAAGAAAAAAGGAGATTAGGAATGGTTTTGATTGCCCCGAGTATTTTGTCTGCCGATTTTGCTGACTTAAAAAATGAACTGACCCGCCTGACAGATGCCGGTGCGGATATGATTCATCTGGATGTTATGGATGGCAACTATGTGCCGAACCTGACGTTTGGTCCGCAGTTGGTTAAGGCGTTGCGCCCCTATAGCACCTTGCCGTTTGATGTGCATCTGATGGTCAATAATCCGGATGCCATGTTGTCATGGTTCTCCAATGCCGGAGCTGATATCATTACTGTTCATGCCGAGGTTTGTCCGCACTTGGACAAGACCTTGCAAACGATTCGCAATTTGGGAGCCAAAGCGGGCGTGTCCCTCAATCCGGCAACAAACGAAGATGTGTTGAAATATGTGTTGGATAAGGTTGATCAGATATTGATTATGACCGTTAATCCGGGGTTTGGCGGACAGAATTTTATTGAAAATCAGTTGGAAAAGATTACCCGCGTCAAACAGATGATTGCCGGCCGAGACATCAAAATAGAAGTTGACGGCGGAATTAACGCCATGACCGGAGCCGAGGCCGTGGCTGCCGGAGCGGATATTCTGGTTGCCGGAACTGCGATTTTTTCTGGTGGTGATTACGCTAAGAATATCAACGCCTTAAGATAAAATTAACCCCGATAGGCTAATGTTTAGGCTGAAAATAAACAGGCGGAGGGCATCATGAAACATGTGGTGATGGTTATTGAAGATGAAGAGGCAATTGCCTTGTTGCTCAAGTATAACCTTGAAAAGGAAGGGTATGATGTCGTTGTCGAGGCGCGCGGCAACAAAGCCTTGGGAGAGGTGGAGCGTCATCATCCGTCTCTGATTTTATTGGATTGGATGTTGCCGGAAATTTCCGGTGTTGAGATTTGCAAGCTCATTCGCACCAAGCCCGATATCAAAAATATTCCGATTATCATGTTGACGGCGAAAGGCGAGGAAGAAGACAAAGTTAAAGGCTTGTCCGCCGGTGCTGATGATTATGTTACCAAACCGTTTTCAATTCCGGAACTTCTGGCTCGTGTTAAAAGCCAATTGCGTCGCGTGCCGGAGCCGCATACCGAAAAAGAGCTGGTGTTTGAGGACATCCGGATGGATTTGATTGAAAAGAAAGTTTTTCGTGGCGACAACTACATTCATCTTGGTCCGACGGAATTTCGTTTGTTGAAAATGCTGATGGAAACGCCGGCAAAGGTTTTCTCCCGTGAATATTTGCTCAAAACGGTCTGGGGTGATAACATTTATGTGGAATCTCGTACCGTGGACGTTCATATTCGCCGTCTGCGCAAATCTCTGAATGACTTTGGGCCGGATTATATCCGTACCGTCCGCGCCACCGGCTATGCCTTGGATAACACCCCGCAGGCCGAAACCGAAGAAGACGCATAAATTCCCTTGCTTTATCTTGCGTTTTAGTGCAAAATCCTTTGCATTATGTAAAGGACAAAAAGATGGCTTTAAAATTTGAGATATTAAAAACTTCGGGAAAATCCCGTCTTGGAAAATTACACACCAAACATGGCACGATTGACACGCCTGCGTTTATGCCGGTTGGAACCTGCGCGACGGTGAAAGCGATGATGCCGGAATCTGTCGCCGCCACGGGGGCGCAGATATTGTTGGGCAACACCTATCACCTGATGTTGCGTCCGGGGGCTGATTTGGTTGAAAAAATGGGCGGTTTGCACAAATTTATGAACTGGGATAAGCCGATATTGACGGATTCCGGTGGTTTTCAGGTTATGAGCCTGTCCGGTTTGCGTAAGCTGACTGAGGAGGGGGTTGCGTTCAGTTCCCATGTTGATGGTAAAAAGTTTTTCCTTTCGCCGGAAGAGTCTATTAAAATTCAGCACAAGCTTGATTCCAATATTACAATGTGTATGGATGAGTGTGTTAAATTACCGGCACCGCATGACAAGGTAAAAAAATCGATGGAGATGTCCATGCGCTGGGCCAAACGCAGCAAAGAGGCCTTTGTCGACCGTGACGGTTATGGAATTTTCGGTATTCAGCAGGGGGGCGATTATGAGGATTTGCGCCGTTATTCTGCGGAAAAACTGAAAGAAATAGGCTTTGACGGTTATGCTATCGGTGGTCTGGCCGTGGGTGAGGGGCAGGAAATTATGTTCAAGGTTTTGGATTATGCGCCCGGAATGTTGCCTGAGGACAAGCCTCGTTACTTGATGGGAGTTGGTCGTCCGGACGATATCGTCGGAGCGGTGTTGCGCGGGGTGGATATGTTTGACTGTGTTATGCCGACCCGTTCGGGACGGACATCGCAGGCTTTTACGGCGCGCGGAACCGTTAATATTCGCAATGCCCGCCACCGTGAAGATCCACGGCCTTTGGAAGCGGAATGCGATTGTCCTCTTTGTCGCAACTATTCCCGCGCGTATATTCATCACCTGCAAAAATGCAATGAAGTGCTTGCCGTTATGCTGTTGACATGGCATAATATCAGATACTATCAACGCCTGATGGCCGGATTACGGGCGGCAATTGCCGACGGACGGTTGCGGGAGTTTGCAGATGAGTTTTACAAAAATCAAGCCCTAGGCGATATTCCGGAGATTTAACCCATGGATAAATGCGAAACAGAGACGATTGAACAGGTTGTTGACTCCTTTGTGGAAGAAAACAAACAGGAAGGCCTTCGGGTTTTTGTCGCCGGCGGTTCTCGTTCCGGTCATGATGAAATCTATGTTGACGAGGCTTACAATCTCGGCAAGCAAATTTCCAAAATGGATTTTAAACTGGATTTCGGTTTGTCCAGTTCCGGTATTATGGGGTCGGTGGCACGAGGGGTGCTTGACGGCTGGAATAAAAAGAAATGTAAAGGCTCGCCGATACAAGGGATTACCACTAAAGAATATTACAGCCTCTATGAAACCGATGAAATTCTGAGTCAGATTGAAGATGTTATTGTTGCGCAAACACTGGAGGAGCGCAAATTGAAGCTTTTGAACGCTGATTTTGTGGTCTTCGCTCCGGGCGGTGTCGGCACGTTGGATGAATTAGCATATGATTGTGTGGCAATGCAAGATGGTTTTTTAACGATTAAGCCCTTTATTCTGTACAATGTCGATGGTTTTTTCCATCATCTGGTCGAATATCTGAAAAGTTTGGCCGCCAAAGGATTTGCGGATCCTGTGCCGTTCATCATTGTTGATGACAGTAACGAACTGAGCATTGTTTTCCGTCTGTTGAAGCTGCGTTATAAAAAGGGTAATACCATTGCGGAAGCTTATGCCGCAACCAGACAGCTGATTTATGAATTGCCTTATTTCATCAAGAAAAAGGTTGATAATACGGTTTTTGTTGAAGATATTATCGCCGAGATGGAAAACACCAGTCTGCATGGTACGGCCGAAGAGCGTCAGCGAATGGCGGATGAGGTTGAGCAAGCATATTTGGAAAAAGAAATTGAACGTATGTATGATCGTCTGGCCAAGACCGGACGAGATACATCTGTGGTCAGTGACAAATTGTCAAACCTCAAAAAACGTATAAAGTCCAAAGGAAAATAAATGGCCAAAACCATTGTTTTGCTTTCTTTGCTTTTGTTCATAACCGCGTGTCTTCCCGTGCCGTTGAGTTTTGTGGACATAAGAAAGCAGACAAAGATTGGTTTTATCGTGGATGATGCCGCGCCAAAAAAAGAAACAGTTTCTTTTACGATGGATGAACCGGGGATTTTTTTTCAACCGACTTTGAGAATAAGCGGGCAGAATGTTGATAATGTCGCCATGTCTTTGCAAGCGGTATCAAATGAAGAAATATCTGTCCGGCTATCAATCGAAATGGTAAAGCTTTCGAGTTACGGCGGGTTTTTTCCTCCCTTTATTCCGTTGTTTCCGTATATGAGAGAAACGTTGATTCCGTCACGGCGTGATGAAAATCTCAAAGTAAGAGTACTTTATTTTGCGGAAAAGCCTTTGGAAAATAATTATCATTTTACGAATTTATATTTGGAAGACGGTATAAAAAGAATTTATCCGCTTGAGCAATTTAATCTGAATATCGCCAAAGGTAAGAAAGCCTTTGATCAGATTTTAATTGAATTTCCGATAACCAATCGTGAAGCCGAAGATAAAATTTTACGCTTAGAGACAATTAAATCTGACCGTCAAACGTTCGCTCCCGTTTCCGGAAAGTTGAAGTTGTACAAGTCATGGGATAAAGAGTGGATGTTTTTCGGGGGCTTTATTTGCATTAATTGCTAATAAAAAACCGGTTCTTTTGCAAGAGCCGGTTTTTTTCATCTAGTCCCATTGAACAGCCAAACTGCAGTCTTTGTCCCTGACAACACGAGAGGATATGCTCCTTTCCGTTCCCAAAATCAGACGGTAGTAAATACCCGATAAGGGAATGGGAGTGAAAACCTCCGTGATGGGGTTAAACGTCAGCAGTTGTTTCGGCCAGATAAACAAATAAGCTTTTCCGCTTTCTGTTCTGACTTCGCCGAGAACAGGCAGTTCATCTCCGATGGCATTTTGATAATAAGTCCATGAGTAAGGCTGTCGCTGCCGGTCGGATAGTCGTTTCAGTGCGGGAACAAAGAGCTGAAAAAGCCCCCTGCCAAAGCTGAAATCTGAATGTTCATGAAGTTTGGCCAGAGCTTGTACCGCATTACACGATTTCATAATAACAATGCTAAATAAGTTAGTAATAAGAAAATATTTCAAAAACTATAAAAGAAAAAACGCGGTTTGTCAAATAGGCTTATAATCCCAAGCGTTTATTGAGTTTGAGAATATCGACAACCGCCATAACGGAAACAATCTGCTCGAAAGTTTCATCCACCATCCGGCGATCGGTGGTGCTGCGAAAAAGGGAGGTGCTTTCAAACATATTTTGACTGGTGTTAACCGCGATAAGAAGTTTATCGTCAAAAAAGCTGAATTGGATTTTTCTGCTATGAAAAACGTTTCTGACCTTGAGCATCCGTTCCATAAATGCGGTTGTCAGCAGATAACGCGCTTCCAATTGGTCGGAGCCGTAGACTTCAAATTCTTTTTCAAAAACG
>CATGXW010000018.1 GCA_949542085.1 uncultured Alphaproteobacteria bacterium | reverse complement strand
AATGCGTCACATTTTTTGATTGCTCCGTTGGACGGTATTGTCAATTTCATGCACGGCCTGCCGTATTTTGCCGTTTCTGCCGCTGTGGTTGAAAACGGTGTTGTGACAGCCGGCGTGATTTTTAATCCTGCTTCTCAAGAGCTGTATTTTGCGGAAAAGGGCCGTGGGGCGTTTCGCGAAGGTTTTCGCAGTCATGAACGTTTGCGTGTTTCTGGTCGCAAGGATTTGTCGGAAGCTTTGGTCAGTGTTAACAACGCCTCTGTCTTGCCGGAAGCTGAGAACCGTCGCCTTCAGGGATGTCTGAGTATGGATTTGGCCATGGCTGCCGCCGGTCGTTTTGACGCTGTTGTCAGCAGCGGCAACAGTGCGGCCGCTATTGCCGCGGGAATGTTGCTGGTTAAAGAAAGTGGCGGCTATGTCTATGAGCTGAATCAGAAGGATATTCGCACGGATGATTTGGCGTCTGTTTTAGCCAGCGGTAATTTGATTGCGGTCAATGCCGAACTGGGACGCAAGGTTCACGAGTTGTTGAATAAGTAAAATAGAAAACAGGAGTTAGGGATGCGTAAGAATTATATGCTGGGAGCGTCTGTATTTGCCCTTGGGTTGGGGTTTTTGAGCTTGGCTCATGCGCAGACGTCGGATGTCGTTGTTGATTTATCCGTTTTGGATAGTCTGTCTCCGTCATCAGTCTCGGATGTTGTCGCGCAGCCCCTGTTTCCTGTTGTAAAAAAGAGCGAAGAAAAGACCGTTGTTAAAAAAGCGCCTGTTCGCAAAAAGGCAAAGCCGGCGCGCAAGACCGTTAAAGCCGTTCCTGCAGCCAAGGTTGTTCCTGCTGTAAAAGTTGAGGTCAAGGCTGAGGAACCTGTCGTTGCTGTGCCGGCACCGGTTGTGCCGGAGGCTGTTGACATCAAAGAAAACGCTCCGGTGGAAACTCTGGCTCCTGTCAAAAATGAGGTTGTTGCCGAGGTCGAATCTAAAAACAATGAGATTCGTCCCGTGACGGAAGATGAACATATTGTTGTTGTGGATGTTGAACCTGTTAGCCCGAAACGCGAGGTCGTTGAACAATCGCCGGTCGCCGAAGTTGTTGCCCCCGCTGTTCAAAAAACGGCTGATGAACCCGAAAAAGTGTCGAATTCTTTGCTTTTTGAACCGGATGTTTCTGACTTGACACCCGCTCAACAACAACAGATAGACGCGATTATTTCGTCCTTTGACAATCCTCAGCAAAATAAAATTGCTATTTTGGCCTATAATTTGGATGACGGGGTTGATACTTTCAAGCGCAAACGCCTGAGTTTGAACCGTGCGGTTGATGTCAGAAGCTATCTTTTGCAAAAGGGCTATAAAAACTTTAGCATTAAGGTCATTAACATCGCATCTGGTTCCGACAGGGTTAATTCTGTTGAAATTATGGAAATGAAGTAGTTTGCGCGAAAAATTAAAAAAAAGTTTAAATAATGCTTGCTTTATTGAATTGCGTAATGTATAAGAGCATAAAAATTATGCGTTAATACATGTTTCAGGAGTTTTTAAAGATGAAAAAAGGTATTCACCCTGATTATCACGAAATTACTTATGTAATGACTGATGGTGAAAAAAGAACAGTTCGCTCGACTTTGGGTAAAGCCGGCGATGTTATCAACTTGGAAGTTGATCCCAAGTCTCATCCGGTATGGACAGGTGTTCGTCGTTTGGTTGACACTGGTGGTCAATTGTCTAAGTTTAAGAACAAATTTGGTGCTTTCGGCCTGAAAACAGGTGACGATGCCGCTTCTAAGTAAGCTTTAATTACGATTTGTTAACCTGCGCTTGATACAATCAGCGCAGGTTTTTTTATACTTAAGCGAGAAAATATGAAGATTGCACACTACGAAGTCTATGCCGACAAGGGAAGCGGATGGCAGTTGGAGGGACGATATGCTGTTGAACAGCGTCAGGAAGCTTTCAACCATGCTAAAGAAATTGAGCTTGAAAAACACAGGGTCAAAATTATTAAAGAGGTTTTTGACGTTCAGGATAACAGTTATCAGGAAACCGTGGAATATGTGAGTAATCTGAATGCCAAAAAGTCCTCTTCCGGTCGTCGTATGTTGTTTGGAGGCGTGGACAAGGATGAGGAAGAAGACGAGAGCATCCGCACACAAGAGGTGGTACACGAACGGATTGGTGTGCTTGGCGCTGTCTTGAAATTGGTGTTTCTGATTTTTGTTTGTTTATTATTTGCCAATATCATCGTCAGCCTTATTTATCCGGTGGTTGAAAATTTTGTTCCGGAAGACAATAATCGTCCGATATTGTTTTTAATATTTTTCATTTTATTCTTAGGGATGGCCATTCCTTTGATTTTGAAGAAAATTCCGTGGTATGTTTTCAGCGGGACCAAAACAATTACCAAAGATGTTCCGGAGCGTAAGTTTTATCGTCGTGCCGAAGAGCTTGTTTCTCTTTATAACATGAATGACGAGGTTAGCCCAAATATGACGCCGGTTTATCCTGAAGCGCCGTTGGAGTATAAGCAATACGTCATCTCTTTTTTGAGTGAATTGTTGATGAATATCAAGTCGCAGAGTGCGTTGCAAACCAAATTTTCCAAATTTGGGATTCGTCTGATTGTTTATGGCGGTTGTTTGGAAATGGCTCGTTACAGCGGACTAAATCTGAGTGAAGCCAATTCTGTTTTGTATGAGGCTCTTCAGGTCTTGGACGGTAAGGACGCCGATTTGGAAAGTTTTTACGATGCCAAGCGTTCATATCGGGACAATAAAATCGCTGTGTTTATGACCGGTGTCGGAGCTTATTTGATGGCGCACATCATCAATGGTCGGGAAATGCCGGGGGAATTGCTGAATGTGACGTTTAATAAATGGGAAAAGATGAACAAAAGTGATGATGATATTCTTCAACCTCGTCAGGAGTTGGAAATCATCACCCCAGATGATATTTTGAAGCCGGTTATGGTTTGTTTTAAGAATGATTTGAAGTTTTTGGATGATGCTCTTCCCGATAAAGAGGGGGTAGCCAAAAACACCAGCGCCCGCATTCGTACCGTTATGATGACACAACAAAGCAAATATAAGGGAGAAGATGCGATAGAAGCCAACGGCTTGAGTTCGATAAAATTTAAGAAGTTGAATAATGCGATGCGTTTTGCCGTAGATTGTTTAGAAGATATCGGTATGCTTCAAGAGGAAGTGAACGGTGAAGAGGTTATTCTGCGCAACTGCTGTGTTATTGTGCCGTATCAGGATGACGAGACGCCGAATGAAAGCGATTATCTGAGCGATATTTTTGAACACGTTTACAATGGTGAATTGGTCGTCACTCATGAGATTGTCGAAGAACTGCATGGTGAAGATTATGAATTTGAAGACTTGGGCGAAAAAATGCTTGCCAAAAGCGATAAAACAGCCGAGCTTTATAAACTGAAAAGATAGCAATTAGCTGTTGAAATCACCTTGTATTTGTGATAAAATAAAAAGGTATAAAGGAGAAAACAATGGCTGGAATTGATTCTTTAAAAGACTCTGCCATCGGCGAAAGTGCCGCCAAGTATTGGGAAAAAACAATCAAAGATATGAACAATGTCGATGAAAGCTTTGCCAATGCGAGGGATTTGGGACAAACGCGTTTAAACTATTCGCGTCTGACCGCCGTTGGAAAGATTGCAAATTTTGATAAAGTCGACATTTATAAAACGTCGGTTGTTTCTCCGCGCGGGCAATTACGCATCTCCTTGATGACCTCAAGTGACAATGACAAGGTTCTTGATTTATCCAAATATGAAAAATACCTTGATAATTTGAAGCAACAGCTTGATCCTGTCGGCTATGCGAAGGAACAACTCGAAAAACGCAAGGCTGAGGAAAAAAAGAACGATTTGGAATATACGGCCCCTGGTATGCGGATTGAGGTTTATACGACCAATCGTCAGGGAAAACAGGTTCTGGTCGCCGACAGTGCCGCAGAAGAGGGTTCCGATGAACTGATTGCCATGAATCAGATGCTCAACGGTGAATATAATGTTCAGGGACGTGGTGATTACTATGTCAAGGTGAGCAGGGCGGATGACAATACGTCGACCGATGAAGTGCCCTATGCTTTGCAGATTCAAATGGGTGATACCTTTAAGAATGACTACGTTGCCATGGAACAGGATTCTGATGACACTAAAAATAAAACAGAGAGCAAAATTCCTCTGACCGGAACATCCGGTAACCTTTCCGCTGTTAACGCCTTGCAGATTCAGGCCGCTCGTTATCAGGCCACGGCGCAAATGTTAGCCGACGGATATATGAATTTGGCGAATCTGACATATAAAAAGAACAGCAAATTTTAACACGCGGCATATTTAAGCAAAAAAAAGCTTGTATATTTTTCAAAGAAAATCTATGTTAGGTGTAGTTTTTCTATATGAATTTATACCGATAAAGAAAGGATTTGAAATGACTGCACCTTTAATGCCGCGCGCAACTGCCGTATGGCTGGTTGAGAATACGACTCTGACTTTCCGTCAGATTTCTGTTTTCTGCGAGCTTCATGAGCTGGAAATTCAGGCAATTGCCGATGGCGATGTCTCCGGCAATATCATGGGTTTGTCACCGCTTGACAACGGCCAGCTGACTTTGGAGGAGATTCGCCGTTGCGAAGCCGACAAACATGCGAATCTGCAAGCCTGTGAGATGGAAAGAAATGTCAAATTGCGTAATTTGAAGGCTAAAAAGGTTCTGTCTCCGTCTCAACGTCAAGACAAACCGAACGGTATCGCTTGGATTATCAAGAACTATCCGGAAATGAAGGACAGTCTGATTTGCAAACTGATTGGCACCACCAAAAACACAATTGAAGCCATCAGAAACGGAACCCATAAGGATATCGCTGTTATTCGTCCTAAAAATCCGGTTACTATCGGATTGTGCAGCGAACAAGATATTGAAAAGGCTTTGTTAGCTTCTCAGCCCAAGCCGGAAAAGGCTTCCAAAGCCAAGAAGACGGCTAAAAAGAAAACAACTAAAAAATAGCCTGAATTAGTCAAAAGATTAAAAAATGGTTAATAAGCCCTTGTTTAAGGGCTTATTTTTGTATTTACGGGGATGTTTCTGTTTCAAAAAACTATTGTCATCTTTTTCAAATTGTGATACATTTTAAAGTACAAGGTACTTTATTATATTCAATTTTTATCTCAATAATTACAACGAAGTTTTTGATGAATTTGTTTCTAGTGTGGAACGGTTTTGATCTTAAAAAAACAGGATATGTTGAAAGAGTGCTTTGTTTTTTTCGATAATAATAAAAAAACATACAACAATGAAAGAAACAATTTTCGCGAACCTCGTTCGCACCATGCTCGTGATCGTTCTCGTAGTCGTTAACTTTTCCCTTTCTTCTTGCCAGGAAGAGCCCGAACTCAACAATAAGGTAGGTATCGAAGGAGAAGGCAACAAGCCCGCTCCAGCTGATCCCACTTTAGACGATGTGTTTGGTTTCGACTGCAAGCTGGTTAAGTCCAACGACACGAAAGCTTCTGCTGAAAATGGCCTCGCCACTGTCAGCAAAAGCTACGACTACCAAAAATCGTTCGAACTCGTTTACTCCGACGAGTCCAACAAAGAACAAGTGGAGGAATATAAAGTAGAACACAGCATCGTTATCAACGGTCTGTCCGCAATTTTTACCGTCGACAACATCGACGAAATCGCCGGTCAGACATTCAACGTCGCTGGCAATAAGGCTGAAATCGCTGGCCGTGAGGTTAGTGTGACAGCTTCCAAGAAGGGCAACCGCTCTGTTGAGTTCTCTAACGGTCGCACCCGTTGGAACTTTGCAGTTGATCAGAAATACTCAATTGAAAATATTGAGAATGGTCAGTTTGTAAAAGACGAGCTCTGCTCCAACGTTATCATCGCTGAATATTTCACATTCAGCAATGCCGAAAAAGTTGAAGGAACCGACAACACCTACAACCTGACCGGTACATTCACCGCTGAGGTGTCTGAAGGCGATGACATCATCTACACTTTCTCCACCGTTGCGACAACATCTGAGAAAGACGAGGTGTACTACTCAATTGAGAACGTGCATCAGGAAGGCAACGTGATTGTGTTTGACGGTGTTGAGGGTCACACTCTCCACCCGGAACTCAACAAGCGCGAAACCCTCCGCAAAGTATTCGATGCTTCCCTGCGCGCAGGTGAGACCATCCGTTACAATGACCTGAACAGCGTTAGCGCTGCCAACCAGAATGGCAACATTTTCCGCTACACTCAGGGCACCGTAACACTGGTTGCTACCTATCCGAGCGAGGTAGTTATCGAATATAACGGGGTAAATCAGACTGTTTCGATCCCCGCTCCGGATTTCTCCGAAGTTAATCGAAATGCCAAAGCGTCTGAAGACAACGACTACAACTACGTTACCACCGACATCACTTACGAGATGTCTTGGAACAATGTAGCCGCTGGCTCCGCTGTGCAGACTTTCATCGGTCGCACTGAAAAGGAGAAGGATGCCGTTTCTCGCATCTACCTTGACTACACCGAAGTTAATGGTGAAATCAATGGTAAGCTGATTGAGGAACACACCCTCGCGGACGACAAGGTTCTGCTCACTTTCAGCGGCAATCGTGCTTTCGGTGTTACTGCCGAAAATACCATTACGATTGAAGCAGCTCAGAACGAGCTTACCCGTACCAACCGTCAGGCTGGCAATTGGGTGAAAGTAGGCGCCTATGTTGGCAACAACATCAAGGGTGACAAAATGACCGCCACCTTTGTTCACACTTACAACAGCAATGTCAATAACAACGTTGTGGTTTCGATGAACCGCAATCTGTATGTTGAATACGCCGGTGTTCGTTATGAAATTGCCAATCCCGAAGCAGCCCTT
Source organism: uncultured Alphaproteobacteria bacterium (assembly GCA_949542085.1). Lineage (GTDB taxonomy): Bacteria > Pseudomonadota > Alphaproteobacteria > RF32 > CAG-239 > CAZU01. Next base: position 1,676 of record CATGXW010000018.1, on the reverse strand, counting down.
ACAGGCAACGCTCCCGTAGCCGGTTCTACCAGCGACGACAACATATTCTTCCTCTACAACTATAATGTAACTTACACTGCAACCGCAGCTGACATGCAGGCAACTGCTACTCAGGCATTTGTTGTAAAGGTTCGCAAGCCCACTCACACCATCGACGGATGGGAAGTTGACGAGGCTTATGCTCGGCGTTTTGCTGTTACATATTCGTGGAACAGCGCAGCCAGCGCATACGAAACTTTCAACGGTATCGTATTCCGCAATATCAATGATCACAGCCAGAAGAAAATGGTCGTGTTCAAGGCCGGCACCACAGAGGTGTTTGCCCAGCAGGACGCTACTCAGGCTGAAGTAGACGCATTCTTTGCCAAAGGTGGTTCGGACGCTTTCGTTAGCACCGACTACAGCGAGGCAAACATGGGTAAGATCGCCATGGTTATCGGTAAGCTTACAACCGGCGACTATAAAAATGGCTTCTCCTATGTGCCGTTCAACGGCAATGCACGCCACTTCACCAAGGAGGTGATTAACGTTAGAAATCTTCCCAACCCTTACCGCGGTGCTATCACCAAGAGCGCTAACGGTCTCTGGGGTGGTCTGTATTTCTAATAAAACCTCCCTCTAATTTCTCATTTCCGAACTGACCGGCACCGTGGACGTGTCCGCACCGCCGCTCAGTTAATACATTTTATTCAAAGCCGCCGTTCTCCGGTTATAGTAGAGAACTCCCTCGTCATGAAGACAGCAACATTCACCAAAAATATCCTCGCAGTTATTATCATGATGGTCGCAACCATCGCTGTAAACGCCCAGATCAAGGTCAACCACATCACCTATAATGGTGACAACTGTTGGCTTCTTGAACCTGTTGCCACTGTCAGCTTCGACAAAGATCCTCTCACAGGATCGTCGAAGACCGACATTGGCGGCCTCATTCGCCTCAACCGCTATCACAAAGGCTTCTATGCTTTTGCTGAAGGTGGATACGAGCGTGGAGGTTTTGCCGGCAACATCGGCGCGGGGTATAAATTAGCGAAAAAAACGTGGAAAATCCAGCCGGCAATTGAAGCTGGCGTGGGATTTGGCAACCAATACTGTGGTTACTCTTACGAGGCCGCAGCCAAAGAAGAAACAGAGGCCGGAAAGCTTTCGGTGGTTATCTCTCAAGATTTCCTTGACTGCAAGCTGAAACCTCAGGCTTTTGCAAACTTCAAGCTGGAGTTCAGAGTGGCTGACCGAGTGTCAATCACCGCCGGCGTTGGTGCCAAGTATCGTTTCTCGGAAGCAAAGACGCTCACCCCCAGTGGTGATTTTGAAGTCAATGGAAAGAAGCTCGACCCCTCGGTTGGCTCTATCAATCTCCAGACTTCAAAGGTTATTATGACCGCGTCCCTTTCCGTTAAGTGGAGTTTCTACGCTCTTTGAGCAAAACAGCCATCGATGATCCAAAATCATCGGTGGCTGTTTCCTTTTTAAATAAGATTCCTCTAATCCTTGTTTGTCATGCCTTTCTTGGTTAAGCCGCTTAACCATTGCCCGTCGCGCTGCGACCAAACGAGGACTTTCCACCGCCCCTTAACCGTTGCCCGTCGCGCTGCGACCAAACGAGGACTTTCCACCGCCCCTTAACCATTGCCCGTCGCGCTGCGACCAAACGAGGACTTTCCACCGCCCCTTAA
>CATGXW010000017.1 GCA_949542085.1 uncultured Alphaproteobacteria bacterium | reverse complement strand
TGTGTGTATGTGTGTGTGTGTGTGTGTGTGTATCTAAATACTCCCCATCATCACCTTCACAGTCTATATAATATTGCTTGTGTATATGGCTCTAGCACTGACCATTTAAGCACTTCTTTCTATGACTGTTTGCATTTCTATCTTTTGCTAAGATAAAAATTTTGATATTTTAATATCTATAAAAAAAGATTTAAGGAGGAAAACATGGCCGAAGTTCACTTGACGATTGACACCGCGCAATTCATCAGCGATGTCGAAAAAAACACAACCCGCCCTTTATATGAATTAACCCCCGAACAGGCTCGGCAAGTTTTACGGGATGCTCAATCCCTGCAGATTGCAAAGCCTGATGCGGAAATTGAGGATATCCGTATTCCGGTCGGCGAAAACCGAACGATGCCCGTGCGTATTGTCCGCCCCAGAAACACAAGAAAAGTTTTACCGGTTATTTTTTATATTCATGGCGGAGGTTGGGTCATGGGCGATGAAAAAACACATGACCGTCTTATCCGAGAACTGGCTGTCGGCGCTGAAGCGGCGGTCGTTTTTCCGATTTATCCGCCATCACCGGAAGCTCGCTATCCGCAAGCCGTTAAAGAAATGTTTGCCGTTTTGCAATACATTGTCAAAGAATCCGAAAACTTTAATTTTAATACCGCCAAATTGGTGGTTGCCGGAGATAGTGTCGGCGGTAACATGGCAACCGTTATGGCTCTGATGGCTAAAGAAAACGGCACGCCGAAAATTGCTTTTCAATTGCTGTTTTATCCGGTAACGGATGCTAATTTTGAAACACAATCTTATAATGATTATGCAGATGGGCCGTGGTTAACCAAAAAGGCGATGCAGTGGTTTTGGGACGCCTATGCACCAAATATTGAAGAACGGAAAGAAATAACAGCGTCACCGTTACAAGCAGATATTCATCACCTTGAAGGTTTGCCGCCAGCACTGATTATCACAGCGGAAAATGACGTGTTGCGCGACGAAGGGGAAGCTTATGCCCGAAAATTGATACAAGCCGGCGTTGATGTCAGCTCGGTACGCGTCAACAATACCACTCACGATTTTGTAATGTTAAACGCTCTGGCCAAAAGCAAACCGGCTCGGCTGGCAACTAATATGGCCATCGCGATTTTACGGAGAGTGTTTTATAAAAAATAATAAAAAAAAGCATCTATGAAAAAACAACGAGGATTGTTGCTATCTATGATAGGATAGCAACAATTTTTCTTTTCCATTAAAAAGCTTTAGGGAAAATGATCCAACCACCAATATTCACCACAAAGGCGGCGAGCAAAAAAAAACAACTATCGACTCCAAACTTGTTTCACAAGTTCGCTCCGGCACACTCAGCCAACAAAAAAAGCCGCTCAAAGCGACTTCTTTTGATTGGTGGGTGTGACAAGGATGGATATTCCCACTTCGCGGGCCCCTTTCGTCTCGCAAGCCTCAAACTTCGTATTTCGCTAAGTTAACCGCTAAGCTCAAAACTCGTTTTCGACAACTATCGACTCCAAACTTGCTTCACAAGTTCGCTCCGGCACACTCAGCCAACAAAAAAAGCCGCTCAAGGCGACTTCTTTTGATTGGTGGGTGTGACAAGGATCGAACTTGTGACCCCTACGATGTCAACGTAGTGCTCATACCGCTGAGCTACACACCCGTTGTGTTTTTGTTATTAACCTATACGAATCAGAAATGCAAGCACTTTTTTATTATTAGCGAATATTTAAGAATCTTCTGTTATTCTAAAGGTGATTTTGAAAGGACATCCGACGGTGAACGATACACATATTGATTTCAGCATTGATTATTCAAAACTCAAAATCTTTGATGAATATAACACCAAAGAGATGCTGTTCCCTATTGTCATGTCGTCCCCGCACAGCGGATGCGATTTTCCCGCAGAGTTTTTGGCTAACAGCGCTCTGTCGGAAAACGAACTCCGCTCCTCAGAGGACTGCTTTGTCGATGAACTCGTCCGCCAAGCTTCAGATGTCGGGATTCCCCTGCTCAGCATGCGTATTCCCCGCACCTTTGTTGATGTTAACCGTGACAAAATCGAGTTGGACGAAACAATGTTTTATGACGCTCCTGAAAACACAGCAGCGGCCGGAAGCCGGCGATGCCGTGTCGGACTTGGCGTTATCCATCGTATTGTTTCGCAAAATAAAAATATTTATAACGGCAAACTGTCCTATCAGGAAGCCATGGAACGAATCCGCAATGTCTATGAGCCATATCACAAGCGTCTCAAGCAATTGGTCGACAAATGTGTTCGCAAGTTCGGATTTTGTCTGTTGCTGGACTGTCATTCAATGCCGTCCCTGATATGTAACATTATGAATGAAGCCAAATCTTTGGATTTTTGCTTGTGCACGCTTTTTGACGAGAGCTGTCCGACCGAAATTTCCCGCCAATTGGCCTCTTCTCTCACGACCAAAGATTATCGAGTGGAGTTTAATCGCCCTTACGCCGGAGCTTATATCGCCTTTAATTACTGCCAGCCGAGAAAAAACATCTATACTTTGCAACTGGAAATTAATCGCAGCTTGTATATGAAAGAATCTTCATACAAAAAAACGCCTGATTTTCAGTCAATTAGCAACAATATCAGCGACGCAATCGTCAATCTTGGAAAATTTTTGCTGGATTTTAAAAAATAGTTATGTTATAAACCCCTCTTGTTTTTAGGTCATTTGTTAATATTTATGAAAGGAATGGCCTGTTTGTTTTAATCTATAAACAGTAATTGTTGACTGATTTGACAATTAGGGAGTTTATATTTTTTATTAACCAACCTCAAAATCTTTAGTACGTTTGCAGGCCTTAAGCAAGTTGAAATTGGCATATTTGTTGCATAAGGGATATTTGTGGCCATTTTGGGGGAACAGAGGGATGCGAGAGTTCGTATCAAAAAATTTTATGTTTTTGCTCATATTGCTGATGTTAATTCAGCCAGTACAGGCTCAGGCATATTCACCTGCTATCGATGACGCCTTGGTTTGTATGGAAGCCACACAACAAGTAGAAAAAGAATATAAAATTAAAAAACATTTATTAGCAACAATCACCAGTGTTGAATCCGGTCGATGGAATGCTGACAAAAAGCAAAACATCGCATGGCCGTGGACGGTTAATGCCCGCGGCAAGGGAATGTTTTTTAACACCAAAGCCGAAGCTATTGCTGAAGTTAAGCGCTTGCAAGAAGCCGGTGTAAAAAGTATCGACGTCGGTTGTATGCAGATTAATCTTGCTTATCACCCAGATGCTTTCCAAAGTGTGGAAGAGGCCTTTGATCCGCGTAAAAACGTGGAATACGGCGCAAAATTTTTGAAAAATCTTTATGAGAATCGCGATCATGACTGGGTAAAAGCCGCAATGGCCTATCACTCAAGTGTTCCGCATAAGGCTCAAAAGTACAAAAAAAGACTAGCCACGGCTTATGAAAAAGTCAAAATGGCTCAAAACGACACAAACGCAAAACTTTTTAGCCCTCTTAGCAATGTAAGACCGGCAAAAAAACCCGTTGTTAACGTTTTGGAAAAGAAACAAAAGGATATTGAACAGAAAGTTGCCGCCAAGGCTCAGGCTTGGCGCGAAGCAAAACTTGCCGAATATAGAAAAAGCAAGATTAAATAAAAATTACAGGGTATGTCAGAACAGATAACAGAAACAGGCCTCTATTGGAGGCCTTTTGGCGGAAATAACACGGACCAAATCAGCGGACACTGCTATCAGTACACTGATATCACCCTGCAAAAGGAAAAAATAAAAAAAACAACAATCCTTGTTGACTTAGGTAAATTCGACAACCATCAGGCTTTGGGGATAAAGAATTCCGTTGCCGCAATTCCTGATATCAGAGGGCTTCTAGACAGCAAACAATTTCGTCCGGAAGCCTTGTTTTTGACACACTCCCACCCAGACCACCTGAACGGCATCGTTCACTACCTCAAAGCCGGATATCGTCTCCCTCCCATATACGGCGGACGATATACGCAGATGATTTTAGACAACCTTTATGACGAGTTTTCCGTTCCCAAATCACGTCGCCCTGTTTTTAACGTCATCACAGACGGCGATATCATTAAAATCGGCAGTATAGAAATCGAAGCCATATCATCGTCGCACACCTGTTTTGACAGCCTTGGATTTATTATCAAATCACCGCACACAACAGTTTATCATACCGGTGACATGAAAATCGACAGCAGCACGTATTTTCGCAAACCGACAAACTTGCGCCGGTTGAAAGAGCTATCCGGAAATATCAATCAGGTCGTCGCGGATTTTTGCGCCATTACCGAAAACGGCTATGCCGTCAAAGAGGCCCGCACATATAAGAAATTAATCGAATTGATAAAAAAATCCCGCAAAAGCAAAATTTTTATTCCCGTTTATCCTACACATCCCGAGATGTATATCATCGCTTTTTTGGCGGCACTCAAACTTCGCAAAAATGTTATTTTTTACGGAAACAACGATTTCCAAACTTATTTGAAACTCATCGAAGAATATGGCATTTCCTTCAAAAAATTAGCAGGAAAACGCATCAAAGTTTATTATGGCATTTCTCGCCCGTTGGACGCCCTGAAAGATAATTTTGCCGTTATCGGAACATTTAACGATTTGGGAAATCATTTTGGAGAAACACCGCAAGACAGCTTCGGCATTATCACGGCTCACACCTATTTTAATCCGCTGAAAGGACAATTCAATTCACGCAACATTAAGTTTACAGATGTGATAACCCATCCCGAATTGCAGGGATACGGACACGGTTTTCTGAATGATTACGAGTACATTAACCTTATCTTGAAACAACCGATTTTTATTCCCACCCATTGTCCGGTTTATGTCATTGACAACTTTCGCAAATTGGCTGATTATATCGGCGTGCGCCTACCACAGGACACACCGCACAACAATGACATCTACCGCCTGATCAAAGATGAATGCGTAAAAATTCACTCAGCTCCGGCAAATTGGCTGGTGGTTAATTACAATGGTGAAATGGCCTATTTTACAGAAGTCTGGCAAAAACCGACCTCCGGTGAGGGCTTCCTAAAAAGAACCATCAGCGCCAGACGATGCCGCAATAAATTTAACATGTATCTGCATCAGCGATGCCGCAGAAGGAACTCATAATGGAAATGCAAAAATATACCAACACTTACCATGTTCGCAGCTATGAATGCGACCGCAACAACAATCTCCGCTTAGTAACGCTAATGAATATCTTTCAGGATATGGCGGTTTTGCACGCGGATGCCATGGGACTTGGCTTTGCGTTCTGCCTTTCCAAAGGGTTGGCTTGGGTCGGCTCAAACTACGAGGTTTTGATTGAACGCCTGCCTAAGATGAATGAAACAATCACAATCAACACTTGGCCGGCCGTCGAAAAGAAAGCCGGCACCATTCGTGATTTTGAAGTTTTTGCCGAAGACGGAACAAGGATTATTGCCGCCTCCAGCCAATGGGTTCTGATAAACATTGACCGCAAACGACCGGTTTCGCTAAAAGAAAACCTACCGGAATACAGCATCCTTGAAGAGAGGGTTCTACCGACAGAATTCAACGGAAATTGATGAACTGTCCCGCGTTGATGAAGAAACAAAATTTCGTGTCCGGTTTGACGACATCGACCTTAATCGACATGTTAACAACGCCGTTTACGCTTTGTGGGCCAGTGAAGCTGTTGATCCTGAATTCCGCTTGACACACACGCCTTATCGAATCGAGATTCAATTCAGAAAAGAGGGGCTTATCGGCGAAAAAATCATGGTCTCAACAGAATGCAACGCCGCAATAACGTGCCACAGCATCAAAACTTATGACGGCGATAATCGGGAATTGGCCCGAGCCAGAATTGAATGGAAACCTCTGGTTGCCTAAGAGAGGTGCTCAAATAAAATTTTGCATCCCAACCCGATTAAAATTAATCCGGATGAAATTTCCAGATATTTTGTCGGCATCTTTTTGAAGATGCGGCAAATATTGAAGCCGATACAGCTGTTGATGAACGTTACGACACCTATAATCATTGCCGAAACGCCAATCGGTTCTTTCATAAAAAACAACATTGATCCGCTGACAAACGCATCAATAGATGTTGCAACACCAATCATCAGCAAAATTTTGACATCCAGTTTAGGCGGCAACTGCTCCTGATTATCGCATGAGCGAAAAGAATCGGCAATCACTTTCAAACCCAAGACGCAAAAAACAAAAAAAGCAATCCAATGATCAACGGCTTCAATCTGCTTATAAACCGAACGGGCTCCATACCAACCGAGAATCGGCATAATCCACTGTCCTAATCCGGTTGCCGTCGCAATTTTCAGAGCAGAAACGCCTTTTTTCTTCCGAATGACCAAACCATAAGAAAAAGCCACAACAAAAGCATCAACCGATAAAGCCAACGCTAATAAAAAAACATCTGTCAAACCCGTTCTCCTGCTCAAATAAGTAGTGGCATTTTATTTCTTTATATGTAATATACAATAAAAGGAGCAAAATTTATGGCTGATTATAGCGAAGATTATTTATTAGACAAGAGGATAAAGGTTTTGCAACCGATTAACGGGTATCGAGCATCGACTGACGCCGTACTGTTGTCAGCCGCGGTTATCAACGTCAAAAAAGGTGATACAATACTGGATGTCGGGTCGGGAACAGGGGCTATTTCTCTTTGTCTGGCCGAGCGCTATAAAACAAGAGGCGTCAATATTACAGGCTTGGAACTGCAAGAAGAACTGGCCGAGCTGTCTAATCAGAGCGCCAAATTAAACGGGTTTGACTTTCTGCATTTTGAATTGGTTGATATTTTCAAAAACAAACTTCCCCGCTGCAGTTTTACGCATGTTATCTCAAATCCGCCCTACTCTGACCACGATATGCCGTCGCCGTATCAGGGAAAATCAACCGCGCACAACTTCAAGGATGTTTCATTGAAAGACTGGATTTCCCTGATGATAAAAATGATTAAGCCTCAAGGATATTTTTATATGGTTAACCGCGCGGAAGCTTTAGATGACATTATTGCCGCCATTCATGGAAAACTGGGCGGAATAGAAGTCATCCCTCTTTACTCAAAAAACGGACAAGCGGCAAAACGAGTTATCGTCCGCGCCAGAAAAGACAGCAAGGCTCCGCTCAGCATTCACTCCGGAATTATTATTCATCAGGATAACGGGGAATACGGCGAAACAGCGCGTAAAATCCTCAGAGACGGAGATATCTTGGCGTAACCACCTATTTTCCCGTTAAAAATTTGTTGACAGCAGAGTGTTTTGAATTTATAAGCAAAATGTCCGAGAGTTTCGGCATGGTGCCGAACTTTAAATAATTAACTAAAAAGCCGGAGAAATAAAATGAAACGTACTTATCAGCCAAGTAAACTGGTTAGAGCCCGCCGTCACGGTTTCCGTGCCCGCATGGCTACAGCCGGCGGACGCAAGGTTTTGGCCGCACGCCGCCAAAGAGGCCGTAAAAAACTTTCTGCTTAAGATTTAAGACACTCACATGGTGAAGGTTCTTATCTTAAAAAAAAGAAAAGATTTTGTCAGAGCCGCCAAAGGTTTGAAGATGGTTGCCCCGTCTTTAATCCTGCAGGCGGCTCAAAGTTTACCCTCCCTTTATCGTAAAGTTTCCGACGACAGTTGTTTTTTGGGTTTTACAGCGACCAAGAAATTGGGAAAAGCCTTTATTCGCAACAGGACAAAACGTCGTTTGCGCGCCGCCGCCAGAGAAATTTTCCCGACACACGCACTGGCCGGAACGGATTATGTCATCATCGGGCGCTATAACACCAAAGATGTTGATTTTAAGCAGCTCAAAGATGATATGAAACAAGCCCTCAAACGCCTGAACAAGCTCATCAACAAAGAAAAAACGCAAGCTAACGAAAGTTTGCCCGATGCTGACCAAGACATTCATTCTGCTGATTAGATTTTATCAAAAGTTTTTATCCCCCCTTTGCCCCGGTGTTTGCCGCTATCGCCCGACATGTTCGGAATATTTTATTCAGGCATTGCAAATTCACGGACCGCTTAAAGGCTGTTATCTGGGGATCCGCAGAATCTTGCGCTGCCACCCGTGGGGAGGTTCGGGACACGATCCCGTTCCGCAGAAAAAACAGGCCGATAACAAGCGATAAAAGCTTGCACGAAAACGCTATTTATAATAAATATAAGCAAAAGGATTGATTTAAGGAGTTTTTTATTAATGAAAGAAGAAGTGAGAGGTCTTTACGCCGCCGTCATTTTATCAATAGCCGTCATCTTTGCAACCAACTGGCTTTTCCCTAAAAAAGCCCCTGTTGCCTCCAAGGACGTCACACCGTCTGTTGAAGACACTCTGTCAAAAAAAGACATGGCTCTCTCCGCCTCTGAACAGGCAGCCGCAACAGAAACTCCGCTCTCCGTGAAAGAAGCTTTAGACAAAGACAAACGGATTAAAATCGCTAACGACGCATTGGATGGTTCCATCCGTTTGAAAGGCGCCCGTTTTGATGAGCTCTATCTTTCAAAATACAAACAAACTCTGGATGAAGACAGCGCTGACGTTCAACTTCTGACACCTGCAAAAACAGCGGCACCTTACTATGCCGAATTTGGCTGGATCAGCACCGACAAATCCATCAAACTCCCGAATAACAACACACTTTGGCAGGTCAAAGGCGGCGATTTGACACCGCAAACACCGGTGATTTTGGAATGGAACAACGGTCAGGGACTTAACTT
>CATGXW010000016.1 GCA_949542085.1 uncultured Alphaproteobacteria bacterium | reverse complement strand
AACTTCCAAAATCCGGAACTTGATTCCGTTAAAGCCCTCGATGATTTCACCGCGGTTAGGAATTCTTTGAGCAATATGGAACACAAGTCCGCCGAGGGTGTCTATTTCCATATCTTCTTCATCAACGCCATCGGATAAGTCGACACCGGCTGTTTCTTTTATTTCTTCTATCTCGGCTTTGGCGTCGGCGATGATAATGCCGTTATCCTGAACAATAATGGTTGGATCTTCGGCAAAATCGTATTCATCTTCAATGTCACCGACAATTTCTTCCAAAAGATCTTCGATGGTGACAAGGCCGTCAATTCCGCCGTACTCGTCAACCACCATGGCCATGTGGATTTTATTTATTTGCATATCGTGCAACAAATCAAGAACACGCATGGATGGCGAAACAAATCTGACATTTTGGGTGACTATTTCGGAAATTTTGACGTCTTTTTTGTTTTTTAGCAGGCATTTGACTAAATCAATGACGTGAATGACACCGACAATATCATCCAACGAATCGCCGTAGACAGGTATTCTGGAGTGTCCTTTGGTTACCATTAATTCCGCCAGTTCTTCCACGTTTCCGTCTTTTTGAAAAGCCACAATATCTGCACGGGGGATCATGGCGTTGCCGCATTTTTTGTCACGCAGGCATAGAATGTTGTTTAACAAAAGCTGTTCGTGTTCGCTGAATTGTTCTTCGCCGTTAGTGTTGGCTTCTTCAATCAAATCTTCGATTGTTTCGCGAACGGTTTCCGTTTGGCGACGGTTGAAAATGTTTTTTACAAAACTGCAAAGACCATTAGTGGAATTTGACTCTTCAGACATAGTGTCTTTTACTCCTTGTAGGGGTTGCTGATATTTAAATTACTTAAAATGTCGACTTCGAAGCTTTCCATATATTCCGCTTCGTCGTCGTCTTGGTGGTCAAAACCGAGAAGGTGCAGCAGACCATGTGCCAGAAGATGGCAATAATGGTCATGAAAGCTGATGTTTTGTTCTTTTGCTTCGCGCTCCATTGTTTCTAAGGCTATGATGATGTCACCAAGCTCTATTTCATCGGCGGTTGTGATGGTTTCTTCAAACGCTTCATCATCAATGTTGGCAAAGGATAGCACATTTGTCGGTTTATCCATGTTGCGAAATTGTTTGTTGAGCGTATGAACTTCGGCATCGTTGCTTAAAGACAGGTTGACCGTAATCGGCTTATCAAAACTCAGAAAGTCAATGTCTTCGTTTTTGAAAACAAAGTTTATTACCGTGGCAAACACGTCTTCGGATATATGTTTATAATCCGGAAGCACAGAGCTCCATTGCTGTTCGTCAAGAGACAGATTCAGAATGTTTTTATTCATCACCGTATTCTTTTTTGCTTTTTTCTTCATAAGCTTTAACAATTTTGGCGACCAAACCGTGACGGACAACGTCTGTGGCGTTAAAGCGGACAGAGCTTATGCTTGGCGTGTCTTTTAAGGTTTCAAGCGCGTCACGAAGGCCGGAGATTGTTCCGCGCGGCAAGTCAACTTGTGATAAGTCGCCGTTAACAACCATGCGAGAATTTTCACCAAGACGGGTCAGAAACATTTTCATTTGCATCGGAGTGGTGTTTTGGGCTTCATCCAAAATAACAAAAGCGTTGGACAATGTACGGCCGCGCATGAAAGCCAAGGGAGCGATTTCGATTTCGCCGATAGCGATTTTCTTGTCAACCTGTTCTGCCGGCAGCATTTCATACAAAGCGTCATAGAGAGGGCGAAGATAAGGATCGACCTTTTCTTTCAGGTCACCGGGGAGAAAACCTAAGTTTTCACCGGCTTCAACCGCCGGACGGGAAAGAATGATTTTATCAATTCGGCCTTCCAACATCATTGAAACAGCCAAGGCAACGGCCAAATAGGTTTTACCGGTACCGGCAGGGCCCAAGCCGAAGACAAGTTCATTTTTCATCATTTCCTGAATATAAGCGGCTTGTGTTGCCGAACGCGGATAAATGTGACGTTTTTTTGTTTTGAGAACAATGTCACTCAGGTTTTGAGCTTCGTCACCCGAGATGCCGTCTCCGGTCATCCGTAAAGCGGCTTTAACTTCCTGTTCGTTGATTTCAATGCCTTTGCTGACACGGTTGTAAAGGACTTCAATGGCGCTCTTGGCTTGTTCAACGGCATCGGCGTCACCTTTTAAGGTCATTTGGTTGCCGAAAGAGGCGACTTCAATGCCGGCAATTTTTTCAATCAATCGCAGATTGGCGTCTTGAGGGCCGACAAGTTGTTGAACCAGAGTGTTGTTAAACAGTTCAAATTTTAATTCAGCCATTTTCTATTCCTCCCTGATACCCGACAGCGAATTTGTAGTAGCATCGGTGATTTTTACGTTAATTATTTTGTTTAGGCATTCTTTGCCCAGTTCGGCATGAAGGTTTTGCATGTAAGGCGTGCGGCCGATGAGCTGTCCTTTGTGGCGCCCCTTCATGTCAAACAGTACTGGCATCACTTTACCAACACTTTCTTTATTAAACTTTAACTGATAGGAAAATAATAAATCCTGCAAAATATCCAATCTCTCTTTTTTGATTTTTTCTTCAACCTGATTGGGCATTAAGGCCGCCGGTGTTCCTGCTCGGCGAGAATATTTGAATGAAAAGGCCTGAATGTATTTCACGTTGTTGACAATATCCAAGGTTGCTTGAAAATCAGCATCCGTTTCGCCGGGGAAACCGACGATAAAGTCAGAAGAAAATCCCAAATTGGGGTTGGCCGAGCGGAGCTTGTCAATCACTTTGAGGTAGTCGCCTGAAGTGTGGCGGCGGTTCATGGCCTTAAGAATCGAATCGGATCCCGATTGTACGGGAAGGTGCAAGTAAGGCATCAGTTTTTTCATGTCACGATGGCAGGCGATTAAATCATCGTCAACGTCAGCCGGATACGACGTGGTATAGCGAATGCGTTCCAATCCGTCGATTTCATTGAGCTGTCGCAATAAATACGCTAAATTTCGTTCTTTGCCGTTATTGTCTTCTCCATGATAAGAGTTGACGTTTTGTCCCAACAGGTTGAGCTCGCAGCTGCCGCCGGCAACCAGTCGTTTGGCTTCATTAATGATTTCGGCGACGGGACGAGAAGTTTCGACACCGCGGGTATAAGGAACAACGCAATAAGTGCAAAAATTGTTACATCCTTCCTGAATAGCGAGATATGAGCATGCTCCGGATGCCTGATGGTCCGGCAAATGGTCAAATTTTGATTCAACGGGAAACTCAGTGTCAATAATCGGTTCGCCTTTTTGGCGGCCGATACGAGCCAAAATTTCCGGCAAACGGTGATATGTCAGCGGACCGGTGGCAAAATCAACGAAAGGGGCTCTTTTGGCAATTTGTTCGTCTTCCGCCTGAACAACACAGCCGCAAACACCAATAATCGTATCCAATCCCTGTTCTGCACGCTCTTGTTTTATCAGTTCGGCGCGGCCAAGATCTGAAAAGACTTTTTCCGCCGCTTTTTCTCGAATGTGGCATGTGTTAAAAATGACAATGTCTGCCTGCGGTTGCGAAGATGCTGCCGAGAATCCCAGCTTTTCCAAAATGGAGGCAATGCGCTGAGAGTCATAAACATTCATTTGGCAGCCGAATGTTTTAATAAAATATTTTTTCACGTTATATCCGGTTGTTTTGTTGTCGTCCATCTCTTGATTTTATGATAAACGGCGGCCAATTTCAAATCTTTTTTACATTAGGAGATAATTTATTGGCGCTCAAGTGCTTTTTAATTGAAAAATTAACGGTTTCCCTGTATTATTGTCGTAGAAACAAACAAGGAGAACATCAAATGTCAGAGTTTAAGAAGGAGAGAAAAATGCAGTATGTTGCAGAAATGAGCGAGAGTGATAAAATTACGTTTTTGCAGGCTTTGGTCCGGTTGGCAAAGGCAGACGGAAACTTTGACGAGGATGAAAAAAACTTTGTTCATGAGATTTCTTTGGCGTACGGCGTTCCGGCTTCTTGTCTTGATGAGGTTTTGGCTGTTGCCAGCGATGATGAGTTGGTTGAAAAAGTCAAAAGTATTAAAGATCGGTATCAGGCAATGTGTCTGATTAAAGAAATGTGTATGCTGGCAAGTTCTGACGGCGATTTATCCGATGAGGAGGTTTTGCTTATCGGGCGTGTCGGTGAGGCCATGGGATTGGAACTTGAGAAAATACAACAGATCAGTGAGTGGGTCATTGACAGGATTATCTGGATAGAACAAGGTAAAATCATTTTTGAAAAATTTTAACTGCGGAGGCTTGGAAATGCCAATCACAGACTATGATAAGAAATATTTGGATTTATACGCCGATTTTAAGCAAGATTATGATGACGGTTTGAAAAGAATGCAAACCGGTGGACATTTGCGTCAACTTAGCGCTCAGGACAGAGAAAAAGAACAGCAAATTAAAGAAATTTTGGCAGCCGTTCAAGCTGATGAGTTGAAACGGAAAGCCGATAATCTCCTTGAAAATCAGCATCGTCCCATGACAAAGATGTCCGGAAATATTGTCGTCAGCACATATGATTTGGATTTTATTTTGGCTCTTTCGCTGCAAGAGATGGATGCAAAGCAAAGTCCGGAATCGGAATATCGCGATTGGATTGAGGTTTCGCAAAAAATTGAAGCCGCCATTAACAACAACGGAACGACGCAACAAGAAGGTGATGCCAGAAACGGGTTTATTAATTTTTTGGATGTTCGCGAAACAGAAATGAAACGCGTAATGGATTTGTATAGTTCCGCAGCATTGCATTCTCAGGGTTTTTATCGAGAAGAAGCTATACGCAAACTTGAATATATGCGCTTTAAACTTGCTGAATTGCGTCGTTTGAGAGCCAGAATGCAGGCGACAAAGGATCGTTCGGATGAAAGAGAACGTTTGGAAAGAGCTATTATTGAACGCGGAGGAAGATATCTTTCTCAAAAAATAGGCGCGGAATTTGAGGACAATATTATTGATCCGGCGACATTTAAGCCGGAAACTCAAAATGAGGAAGAAGCGCAAAAGAAAGTTGATAGCTTAAGAATGAATTCGGCGGCTTTTATGGCAATGGTCGTGATGGGGTATCGTTACGGGAAATCCAGACAGGATGTTGAACGGGAAATGCAACAGAAACGCCAGTTGGATATGTTGCCTCAAGTTCCCAGACGCCGCGGTTTGACGGTTCGGGATTTTGAACGGGTTGCACAGCGTGTCTGAGAAAAGATTGACAGTTTGGGCGTTTTGGAATATGTAAAAAAAAGAAATTACATCTTTTTGAGGAGTTATTAATGGGCGCAATTATTGAACCTTTTTTGTATATTATCGGTTTGTTGGCTGATATTTACTTTAAAATTGTGGTCGTACAGGTTGTTTTGTACTGGTTGATTCATTTTAAGGTTTTGGAGCCGTCGAATAAATACGCTCAGAAAACAGTTGAGGTTTTGGATAATTTGACTGCGCCCGTGTATAAGAAAATCAGAGAAAAAGTTCCTCCTGTTTCCGGCTTGGATTTGTCTCCTTTTATTTTATTGCTGGCGTTGCTGTTTTTGTGCCGATTGATTTATCGTTTGAGCGCTTTGGTTATCTAAAGACAGATGGTTTTTGAAGAAAGACAGGATGGTATTTTGCTAAGAGTTAGGCTAACGCCTAACTCTTCTTCTTGTAATAAGGGGGATGTTTTTTGTGATGCCGATGGACGGGAGTACCTTAAAATCAGCGTTGTCAGTGTGCCGGAAAAAGGCAAAGCAAATCAAGAGCTGATTAAATTTTTGAGCAAGCAGCTGAAAGAAGCAAAAAGCAGTTTTGAGATTATCAGCGGAGAAACGGATCGTTGCAAGAGGATTTTGATTTTGGGGAATTCTCAGAATTTGCGGAGTAAGGTAACGGAATGGTTGGAGAGATAAAATGACTGCAAAATTTTTGGATGGAAAAACATTAGCCGCTAAAATAAAAAAAGAATTGGCTCAAAAAATTGACGCTGATGATGGTGAGGATATGCCTGTTTTGGCAGTGGTATCGGTCGGAGAGGATAGTGCCAGTCAAGTGTATGTTCGCAATAAAAGAAAAGCCGCGGCGGAAGTCGGTATCGGTTGCGAGGTATTGAACTTTTCGGACAGTATTGGCGAAAATGCGCTGCGTTCCAGTGTGCACGAGTTGAATGACAATCATCATATTCACGGCATTATTGTTCAATTGCCTTTGCCGCGCCATTTGAATCCGGATGTTATCTTGCAAGAAATTAGTCCGATTAAAGACGCTGACGGTTTTACGGTGAAAAATGCCGGCTTGTTGGCTAAAAATGAAGCGGCCGCGGTTGTGGCGGCAACACCAAAAGGGATTTTGTGCTTGTTGGAAAATGAGGGGATTGAGCTTGCCGGAAAGCATGCGGTGATTATCGGGCGGTCGAATATTGTAGGACGGCCGTTGGCAATGTTGTTGCTTAATCATCACTGTACGGTGACAATCGCCCATTCAAAAACGAAAAATTTGCAAGATTTGACAAGGCAGGCTGATATTTTGATTGCGGCTTGCGGTCAAGCCAAAATGGTCAAAAAAGACTGGGTAAAATCCGGTGCCGTTGTGATTGACGTCGGAATGAATCGTGATGAAAACGATAAACTATGCGGAGATGTCGATTTTGATGATGTAAAAGATGTTGCCGGTTATATTACTCCTGTCCCCGGCGGGGTCGGGCCGATGACGGTGGCGATGCTGCTGGAAAACACATGGGAAATTTATTTGCAGCAAAAAGAAAAAGGAACGTCTTGTTCTTGTGGTGGGCATGGGCATTGTTGTTGGCATCACCACTGATTTATTTGAGGAGGGTTTGTCAAAGTGGTTGAGAAGATGTCTTTGTTTCATCGTTTGGTGAAAAAAGTTTATGATTATATGATTGATTTGGCATCGCGGCCGAATGCGTTATGTTTTTTGGCAATAGTGGCTTTTGCCGAGAGTTCGTTTTTTCCCATTCCTCCGGATATTATGTTGATTCCGATGGTGTTGGCAATGCCGAACAAGGCTTGGAAAATTGCCGGAACGGCGACACTGGCCAGTGTGGTGGGCGGTTATTTCGGCTATGGAATCGGCATGTTTTTGTTTGATGTCGTGGCTCAGCCGATTTTGAACTTTTATGGTTATATGCAGCAGTTTGACGTGTTTAAAGGCTATTATCACCAATGGGGTGCTTGGATTGTCTTTGGTGCCGGAATTACGCCTTTTCCTTATAAAGTCATAACCATTGCCAGCGGTGCGGTGCATTTGGATATCTTTACGTTTACAATCGCGTCGGTTTTGGCGAGAGGAATGCGTTTTTATCTGGTAGCATGGTTGCTGAAAAAATACGGCGCGCCCATGAAGGATTTTATTGAAAAACATTTGGGTATTTTATCGGTGCTGTTTTTGGTATTGCTTATCGGCGGGTTTGCTTTGGTCAAATATATCGGTTGATTTTATCCGTGTTTTGTTTATGATGAATTTATCAAAATTTATTATTTATTCCCAATTACTTATATATGAATATTTCGCAAGACTATCATTTTGGGGATTTCAGCCTGAAAGGCGGGAAGCTCTTCTATCTGGAAACCGTCATTGCCGATGAAACGCTTGCCCCTGTGTTGAGCGCCGGTTCTGACAATATCTATGTGGTTAATGTGCAAAATTTGTTTTTGCCGTATCCTTTTGTGGTTTTGGTGCAGACGCGTGAGGTATCTTTGTTTAAGGCGACGCGGGTGGAAACCGGTAATCGTTCGATTTGCTTTAGTGCGTTTTTGAGTGCCAATCAGTATCGTTTTCGCCAGTTCGGACCTTATGAATATCCGCATGAGGACAGTGCAGAAACGAAACTCATTCTCTGCTAAAAGAAAGCGCTCCTTTGAAAAAAAGGAGCGCTTTCTTTGTCATTAGTCGGAGAGTTTTTTGTCTTTGCTGTGGCAGAAATGACAGACCGGACATTCTGTGCATTTGGGGTTTTGCGCTTTGCAGATATAGCGTCCGAACAAAACCAGCCAGTGGTTAATGTGACGTTTATAGTCATCGGGCAGTTTGTTTAAGTCCGCTTCCACGCTCAGCGGTGTTTTGCCGTCGCTCAGGCACAGCCTTTCCGCCAGTCGCAAGACATGGGTGTCAACAGCGACAGTTGGTTCGTTCCACCATACATTAAGGATAACATTAGCGGTTTTGCGGCCGACACCGGGGAGATTTTCCAAAGCTTGGCGATCGTGCGGCACTTCGCCGTTGTATTTTTCGAGCAGTTGCTGTGACAGAGCCAAGATGTTTTTAGCCTTGTTGTTATAAAGGCCGATGGTTTTGATATATTCTTTGATTTTATCCAGACCGAGCGCCGCCATTTTAGCCGGAGTATCAGCTATTTTGAACAGTTCTTTCGTGGCTTTGTTGACGCCTTTGTCGGTGCTTTGGGCTGATAACACGATAGCAACCAATAACGTAAAAGCGTTGGTGTATTCCAGCTCGGTTCCGGGGTTGGCGTCTTGCGCTTTGAAGACATCCAAAATTTTGCAGATTTCGGAAAGTTTACGCATCAGGCTTTTACTCCTCCGGCACCGGCGGCTTTAGGGGCGTTTTCATCAAGCGGCCAGCGGGGACGCGGTTTGAAATCCAAATCATTGTATAATCCTTTGAGCGCCCGTTCCATGCCGGCCCAAGCAATCATCACCCCGTTGTCGGTGCAATATTTGATTGGCGGCGCGGCAAAAACCAAACCTTCTTTTTCCGCCAAGGTTTTCAAGTGTTCACGCAGATAAGTGTTGGCGGCGACACCGCCGGAAACGACCAAGTCTTTACCGTTCGGGTATTTACTTTTGAAAATGGCGATGGCTTTTTGCAGTTTGCGAACAAGACTGTCGGTAGCGGCTTTTTGGAAGCTGGCGCAGATGTCGGCAACGTCTTGTTTACGGATAATGGCGTGTTCAAGATTATTGTCCGGCGAATAGGATTCAATGATTTTGCGAACAGCCGTTTTTAAGCCGGAAAAGGATAAGTTGCAATCGCCGGAACCGGACAGCGGTCGAGGTAAAACAAAACGATTTTCATCACCGAGTTCGGCCATTTTTTCAATCATCGGACCGCCGGGGTAGCCGAGGTTGAGCATTTTGGCGACCTTGTCAAACGCTTCTCCGGCAGCGTCGTCAATTGTGGTTCCCAAGCGTTCAAATTCGCCGACATCTTTGACAATGAGAATTTGGCAATGTCCGCCGGAAACCAGCAACAGCAAATAAGGATATTCGACATCATTGCTGAGGCGGGCGGCCAGAGCATGCCCTTCCAGATGATTGACGGCAATAAAGGGTTTGTTTAGAGCCAAAGCAAGCGCTTTTCCGGCCATAACGCCGACGACAACACCGCCGATT
>CATGXW010000015.1 GCA_949542085.1 uncultured Alphaproteobacteria bacterium | reverse complement strand
CGGCGACAAAGCCCAAAACTTCTGTCTGACGCGGTGTCAGCAATCTGTTTTTGTTTTCTCCGTCATTAAACAAACCGG
Source organism: uncultured Alphaproteobacteria bacterium (assembly GCA_949542085.1). Classification (GTDB taxonomy): domain Bacteria; phylum Pseudomonadota; class Alphaproteobacteria; order RF32; family CAG-239; genus CAZU01. Next base: position 9,642 of record CATGXW010000015.1, on the reverse strand, counting down.
TGTTGGCGTTTTCAATAATTGACGGCGGCAGATATGTTCCCCCGTCCAAAACCAACTTCAAGGCCGAAATCATAACTTTTGTTTCCGCCCGTTTGGAAATATAACCGCTAATCCCCAACTCCAGCGCTTTTTTAATATTCTTATTTTCCTCGCTGGCGGAAATTACAACAATACGCGCTTCGGGCGCATGGCGGCGCAATTCCGCCAAACCGTCTTCCCAGCGCATGTCCTGCATATCTAAATCAGCGATAATCAAATCAAAATTTTTATTGTCACTCAGCAATTTTATTGCTTGCGAGTAATTAGCCGCCTGTAAAATGACAGCCTGTGGCACAAGTTTCTCCAGATGCATTGTCAAACCGTCACGAAACAAGGCATGGTCGTCCGCAATCAGAATTTTCATCGTTTTCTCCTGCATCACTACAGCGTTAAATTTGTGTGTTTCAAGTCCTAGCAGTTTTTCATTAAATATTTATTAATTGCTATATATAACGCCTTGCAAGGATTTAAAGAGCCTGTTTTATTCTTTTTGCGGCAGATATTTGACTTCTATTCCGGCTTCGCGAAACATTTGTTCGGAATATCCCAACTTGTCACGCCAAGTGTTTTGCGGGGTGGTTTTATCGACCTTGACTTCATGGGTTACGACCATTTTAATCCCCGACTGGATAATGGCGCGGCAACAATCTGTGCAAGGTGCGTGTGTCGCATACATGACACAGCCCTTCAACGACGTGCCGGTCAGGCAGGCATTGTAAATGGCGTTGCGTTCGGCATGTTCGAAAAAGTCGTATTTGGTCGGACGCTCCATTCGTTCCGGCTTGTCATCATCAACACCACGAACCAGACCATTATAACCGGTGGCGCGAATTTCCCTATCCGGACCAACGACAACGGCTCCGGTTTTGGTCGAGGGATCTTTTGACCAGCTCGCAACCAATTCCGCCACTTCCATAAAACGCTGATGCCATTTTTCCGAAAACATTGCCGTCCTCCTTTGTTATTTTGATTTAGTTTATAAGCTTTATCATAAACTTACAATATAAAAATAATAAATTGAAATAAATAGCTATAAACGAAGACTTTTTCTTGACATCAGCGCAAAAATAAAACAAGTTATAGCCAGTGTTTTTATTAATTAGGAGAAAAAAATGAGTGCTATCATTGATATTCACGCCAGAGAAATTATGGACTCTCGCGGTACACCGACTGTTGAAGCCGAAGTTGTTTTGCAAAGCGGCGCTTTTGGCCGCGCGGCTGTTCCGTCTGGTGCTTCCACCGGCGTGCATGAAGCCGTTGAATTGCGCGATGGCGATAAAAAACGTTTTGGCGGCAAAGGTGTTTTGAAAGCCGTTGAAAATGTTAACGACAAAATTTATGACGCTTTGGCTGGTTTGGATGCCGAAGATCAAATCGCTATCGACAAAACAATGATTGATTTGGATGGCACAGACAATAAAGGCAAACTCGGCGCCAACGCTATTTTGGCTGTTTCTTTGGCTGTTGCCAAAGCTCAGGCAGAAGAAAGCGAATTGCCGTTGTATCGTTACTTGGGCGGCACGATGGCTCGCACTTTGCCGGTTCCGATGATGAACATCGTTAACGGTGGTCAGCATGCGGACAACCCGATTGACATTCAAGAATTCATGATTATGCCGGTTGGCGCTTCTTCTGTTAAAGAAGCTATCCGCATGGGTGCCGAAATCTTCCAGACATTGAAGAAAAACCTCAAAGCAGCCGGTCACAACACCAATGTTGGCGACGAAGGCGGTTTTGCTCCGAATTTGAAATCTGCTGATGAAGCTTTGACATTCATCGTTAACTCCATCACTGACGCCGGTTACAAAGCGGGTGAAGATGTTGTTTTGGCCATCGACGCCGCTTCTTCCGAATTCTACGAGAACGGCAAGTATGAAATGAAGGGTGAAGGCAAATCTTACACCAACGCTCAAATGGTTGAATTCTACAAAGGTTTGTGCGACAAGTTCCCGATTTTCTCAATTGAAGACGGTATGGCCGAAGATGATTGGGAAGGCTGGAAAATGTTGACAGACACTCTGGGTGACAGAGTTCAGTTGGTTGGTGACGACTTGTTCGTTACAAACCCGAAACGTTTGGCTATGGGTATCGAAAAAGGCGTTGGCAACTCCATCTTGGTTAAAGTTAACCAAATCGGCTCTCTGACAGAAACCCTGCAAGCTGTTGACTTGGCTCAACGCAATAAATACACAGCTGTTTTGTCTCATCGCTCTGGCGAAACAGAAGACACAACAATCGCTGATATCGCCGTTGCCACAAATTGCGGCCAGATTAAAACCGGTTCTATGTCTCGTACAGACCGTATGGCAAAATACAACCAACTCATCCGTATTGAAGAAGAATTGGGTGATATGGCTGTTTATGCCGGTAAATCTATTTTGAAAAAATAAGATTTAGCACTTTTTGAAAAGCCGGAGAAGTTCTCCGGCTTTTTTTGTGGATTTTGCGGGCAAAAAGCGCTATACTTTTTTTGTAAGGAGAAAGCAATGGCATATATCAATCGGTTAAACAACGGATGCGGCGGACGTGATGCGTTTTATATTCCCAAAGGGACAACACCTTTGATTTGGCCGGAGGAATCGCGTTTTGGCGATGAGAATTTGTCTGAAGAACAAAAAAGCAGAGGCATTCGCCTGCGCTATTATCCCGAAACTTATGTCATTCGCCGAGATGAACAAGACGGCAAACTTCATCTCAAAAACATTTCAGAACAAAATTGTCCGTCGCCAACCAAGCTGGCGGAATATTCCAACAAGATTAATCCGAACGTCATCGTTTACGGCTATATGCTATGCCTTGACGATAAATTAAAAGACACTTTGTCGCCAGAAGATCGAGAATGCCTCCAAGAAATAAAGGCGCAATTTCAAAAACTGGCTAATGAAGATATTACAGCTTCGGTCGCGCATGAACTGAAACATGATTTTAACGACGGGAAGCTAAAGGAAATCCAACAAAAACACGGCCGCAGGCTGACGAGAGACCAATTTATCGCGTCATGTTTTTTGGATGAACAAACCGCAAGTACGGCGGAAATTTTTTCACAAACAACGCCGAAAAACATTGCCGAAATGCGCAACATCTTTGAAAAAAGAAAAGAACAATGGATGGCCAATCCTCGAAATCAAAGATATTATAAAGAATACGGAGACTTTGACGTCCGTTGGAACGATTACCAAAAAGAAAACGCACATTTACCGGAAGCTTCGGACGATAAGATGTTTCAGGACGTTGTTTCCGCCTATATGACATTTGTCGTTGACGGAAAAGAACATGACATTTCCTCCGTTCCGCCATCAAATGATGCGCAACACATCTCCGCTTCAACATTACGCCGCCAAAAAGCAAGATAAATTTCCGATATTAATCAAGTCTTGATATTTGCTCTGCTATATCTTAAATTTATAATAAGAAATTTAGGAAAACAGAAGCAACGCCAATGAATGATAACAATTTGCCAGAATTAAGAGATATTCATTTGCCGGACGGGGTATCGCCGTGGCCGCCGGCTTATGGCTGGTGGGTTATTTTAGGCAGCGTGATTGCCGTGTTTTTGCTTTTGCAGCTTATTTCATTCTTGCGGCGCAAATCAAAAAAACTCTATGCTTTGCACCTGCTTAAAAGCATTCATTGCAATAATTCCATTCAGTCCGCGGTTGATATGTCGGCAATTTTACGACGCATTTGCGTTTATAAGTATAAAGAAGCGACGGTTTATTCCGGACGGGAATGGCTAGACTTTCTCAACAGCCACTGCAAACAAAAACTGGAAGGAAAAGCTGCGCAATTGTTGCTTGACGCTCCGTATATTCAACCCAACGCCAAAGGTTATCACTCGGCCGATGTAGTAAATCTTCGCTTGTTTTGCCAAGCGTGGATCGGAGAGAACCTATGACCCAGTTTGCGTTTCCATATGCGTTTGCGCTTTTGTTGTTGCCCTTCGTCTTTCGCTACATCGTTCCGGCGGTTAAAGGACTGCATGGCGACGCCCTGCGTATTCCTTTTTTGGCGGATTTGGAAAAAATATCCATTCAGTCGGGAAGCCTATGGCGCATGGGCAGCGCCGATGATGGCGGATATTCACGCTTTTTCTGGCTGCTTTATGTGGTTTGGGCTTTGCTGGTTTTTGCGCTGGCTCGTCCGCAATTGGTCGGAGAACCGATCCGTCTGCGCAATGAAAGCCGTGATATTTTGTTGGTGATGGATATTTCAACCTCCATGCTGGAAAGAGATTTTAACCTCAACGGAAAAAGAATCGACAGAATGACCGCCGTCAAACTGGTGGCGTCTGATTTTATCAAAAAACGCAATGAAGACCGTATCGGGCTTATCCTTTTCGGAACACGTTCTTATTTACAAGCACCTTTGACTTTTGATCAGAAATCAGTTTCCGACATTTTGTGGTCAATGGACGCGGGAATGGCCGGCAACTCCACCGCCATCGGCGATGCTTTGGGTTTGGCACTGAAAACTTTAAAAAGCACCGGAAATCCGGATAATAAAATCATCATTTTACTGACTGACGGCGAGAACAACGACGGCAGCCTTTCTCTGGCTCAGGCGATTAAACTTGCCGCCGACGAAAAAATCAAAACTTATACCATCGGTGTCGGTAGCCCGCAGGGATTTTTCGGCTCCTTTATGGGCATCCCGCTGGGTATTCCCAATCAAAATCTGGATGAAAAAGGCTTGAAAGAACTAGCTCAAGCCACAAAGGGAACATATTTCAAAGCTGATGATACCGAAGGGTTGCTGCGGATTTACAATACAATAGACCAGTTGGAACCCAGCAGCCATGATGAACGCTATATCCGTCAGACAACCGAACTCTATTACATTCCCCTGCTGGCGGCAATTGCGTTAAGCTTTGCCTTGTCTTTGGCTTTAAGGAGAATCAACTGATGGATAACTGGTTGACAAATTTTCATTTTTTGCGCCCGTGGATATTGCTGTTGCTCGTCCTGCCGCTCTTTTTCTATTCGCGTTATTTTCACGGACGCAACAACCAGTCGTCTTGGGAAAAAGTTTGTGATAAAAAACTTTTGCCGTATCTTTTGATAAAAGGCTCATCAACACAAAGAAAAATTATGGCGCGGCTGGGATTGCTGGGAATTTTATCCGCTATTATCGCCGCGGCGGGTCCCAGCTGGAATAAAATCGAAATCCCAAGTCTGGCACCGGAGAATCCCGTGGTGATTGCTCTCAATCTCTCTTCGGAAATGAACAAAAACGACCTTTCTCCCTCTCGGTTGGAGCGAGCAAAATTCAAAATTAAAGACTTTTTGCCAATGCTTAAAGGAACCCAAACAGGTTTAATCGTCTACAGCAACGAACCATTTCTGATTTCGCCGCTGACTGATGATACGCAAATTATCGCCAATCTGCTTCCGGCTATTAATTTTGATATTATGCCGGCAAACGGCGATCGACTGGATCGGGCTATCGATTTGGCTGTTGAAAAAGTGCAAGCCGCCGGTTATCAACAAGGAGAGATTGTTTTATTTGCACCGGACAGCGGACAGAAATTCGACTTGGCTTTGGAGGCGGCAAAAAAAGCAAAGGCTCAGAACTTCAAAATCAATGTCATCGCAGTGAATAAAGCTCCTGTCGAAAAACTTAAACTAATTGCCGAAGCCGGTGGCGGACTTTATCAAAACCTGCAAACAGGAGATACGGAGCTGCAAACATTGGCGAGCGAACTCAACACCAAAGACAGCCGCTTACAAGAAAGCAAAAATTGGCAATCCGTCTGGCTGGATTACGGCTATTATCTTTTAGCCCTCCCCTTGCTCTGCTGCCTGTACTTTTTCCGGCGGGGTATTTTGGTTGTTGCCTTTTTGCTGGCGACTTATCCGGCTCAGGCCAGTTTTTTCCAAAACGCCAATCAAGATGGTTTGGAAGCTTTTAACAAGCAAGATTTTCAAAGAGCTTCCGAACACTTTAAAGATACTCGCTGGAAAGCCGCTTCTCGCTACCGCATGGGTGATTATGAACAGGCTTATCGCGATTTTGCCAAAGGAAATGACGTTACATCCCTATACAATCAGGGAAATGCTTTAGCCAAAGGCGGAAAAATCGAGGAAGCCATCAAAAAATACGAAGACGTTTTGGCACAGGATGCCAATCACGAAGACGCCAAGTTTAACCTTGAATATCTGAAGCGCCAGCAAAATCAGCAACAGCAGAATCAACAGCAGCAAAACAATAATAACGAAAACTCAAATAATGATGAGCCGCAAGATTCCTCCGGCAGTAATGACGGCGATAATCAGGGTGACAATGAAGAAAACAACAACCAAGATTCTTCCGGAAATGATAAACAAGATAATAATCAATCCGGCGACGATAATGAACAAAACGACCAACCGGATGCATCCTCTCAAGACAACTCTCAGGGTGATGAGAAGCAAAGTGACGGGCAACAGCAACAATCCGGTGATGACGACCGGCAAAGCGGTTCTCAGGGAGGGATGAACGAACAACCTTCCGGCGGTGACGAAAAAGAAGATGAACAACCACAAGACCAACCGGAAAACGGAGGTCAAAACGGGGACAACGATGATGAAAAATTTGATGAGCAAGGGCAAGCACGAGCTCAGCAATATCGAGAGATTCCAGAAGACCCCGGCGGACTTTTAAAGGCTTTTATTCATAAAGAATACAGCCGCAACCGTTATAATGAAAAATAGAAAGCGAAAAAGATGAAAAAGATATTTTCAGCACTGTTTTTGATTGTTTTTTTGTGCAACAACGCTAATGCTCAGGTCCTGCACGCCAAAGTCAACCGTCCGCAACTGCCGGAGGGAGAAACTTTTATGTTATCGTTGGAGCTTGACGATACAGACACCTCTGAAACACCCGATTTGTCAGTGCTGGAAAAAGACTTTACCATTTATTCCGTTTCAAACGCCTATCGCACCAATATTATCAACGGAGTGATGAGTAAAGCGTATCAATGGAATTTGGTTTTGATTCCGAAAAAAAGCGGTGATATTACAATTCCGCCGATTAAAGTTGGAAAATACCAAAGTAACCCTCTTCAAATTAAAATCTTTGCAGCCGGCAGCAATATTAACGCCCCCGACACTCAAAACCCCAATCAGCCTCGTTTCAAAATCGAAGCAACCGTTGATAACAAAACACCGTATGTTCAACAGCAAGTCAATTATGTGCTGACGATTTATGATACCGGCGGTCTGCAAGGAGAAGAACCTGTTTTTGCGGGAAATACAAATGATGATTGGATTATCAAAAGTTTGAGCGAACCGCAAATTACGACAAAGGTCATTAATGGCCGTAACATCAGAGAAATTAAGTTCCACTACGCTCTGTTTCCGCAAAAAAGCGGAACGTTGGAAATTCCCTCGGCCAGATTTAACGGCTTTTATCTGACCAAAGAAAGACGAAACAACCCGTTTGACAGTATGTTTAATGATGACCTGTTTATTGCCGGATTTGGCATGACTGATGTTTTTGCCACACGGAATCCTGTTGTTCTGACCACCGAACCGATTTTGGTCAGTGTTAAACCTGCGGCACAGGAAAATAACGGCAAATGGTGGCTACCGGCAACAGATGTCCGGTTGGCGGGTGGATTTTCGCCCGCCCCACCGCAATTTAAAGTCGGCGAAGCCGTTAACCGTACCATTTATCTGAAAGCGACGGGAGTTGCCGACACCCAACTTCCGGAAATCCGTTTTGCCGACAGCAAGGGATTAAAACAATATCCGGAAAAACCGGAAACCCTGATGAACGTTGAAGGCGGAAAAGTTGTTTCCTTGGAAAAAATATCAAATGTTTATATTCCGACCGAAGCCGGCAAACTGCAACTGCCAACCATTGCGGTGGATTGGTTCAATGTCAACACAAAAAAAATGGAAAAAGCCATCTTACCGGCAATGACAATTGATGTTTTGCCGAATGCTGAAATCGTCCCCGCAAAAAACATCTCTTCCGCCAACAAAACAGAAACCGGCGATATTAATCCGGTTTCGCAACAAACAACTCCGCAAATCGTTGAGCAGATATCACAAGAAAAGCTCTTTTTATACGCCGGCGCCGCGTTTATTTTCGGTATTTTGGTCAGCTGGCTGTTGATGAAGTTGTTTAAGCGAGACACCGCGGCCAAAATTCATAACTATAAAAAATTTGTTATTGAAAAAGCCAAAGAAAAAGATTTGCGCGCGGTGCGTGACGGTCTGTTGGGATGGGCCGCAGATTTTTACGACCAACCGGATCTTACCAGTTTACGGGAGATTGAGGATCTTAATACGGTACCGGAATTCGGTTGCGAACTTGAAAAATTGAGCGAATCGCTGTATGCTAACAAGCAACAGGAATGGAACGCCACTCTCTTTATCAAAGTCTTTGAAAAAGTCTGTCGTCAAAAAAGAACTAAAGGAAAATCGAATGAACTGCTTCCCAAACTCTACAAATAACCTTTTCTCGATTTCTCTAAAAACCATCACCTATCCTGATGATGATTTTGAAAGTTACTATTTGACGCATGATGACATCGCCGCCATTTATCAAGAAGGTAAATTGCCGTTCATTACATTGCCGGAAGAAAATCGAGAGGAAAAACCGGTTATTGCCGTGATTTTGGCGCAAGAGAAGTTTCGGGAGCGCAAAGAAAAAGATTACAGCATACATCCGGATTATGTTTCCGCTGTTGTTAATGCCGGCGGCTATCCGGTGTTTATCGCCTATGACAACGTTAAAGAACAGCTGGAAGCGATTAACCCTGACGGAATTTTACTCATCGGCGGTTGCTTCAATGTGCCAAAGGAATGGTATGCCAACCCGCCCGCGGAAGATATTGATCGCCGCGGACAAGCCTATTTGGACATGATTGCCTATGCCCAAGAACATAAATTGCCGACATTGGGTATTTGCGGCGGCCATCAAGTGATGTCCGGTTTTTGCGGAGGTATGCTGCGACACAGTATCAATAATGCCGTATCTCCCGAAAAAAGCCACAAACAAGGCGGCTATGTTTTGGCACATAAAGTCAACATCACAGCGGGAAGTTTGCTACACAACATTGTCGGCACAACTGAAATCATGGTCAACACCGCCCACAATGAGGCCGTGTGCAAAAACGTGCCAGGTGTCTGTTATGTCACAGGATTGGCGCCGGATGGCGTGGTTGAGGCGATTGAGCCTAAAAAACCGTGGAATAAATTTGTGTTAGGCGTGCAGTGGCATCCGGAACGATTGGCGAAACTCGGTGATGAGGCTTCGTTAAAAATTTTTCAGGCATTTATCAAGGAAGCTTCTCGTGGAAAATAACCTGATTGAAATCAAAGGCGATGATTTTATTATTGATATGATGTATGCGCGAACAGACAACATGAGCGGATGCGCCGTGTATCAGAATATCGGCTTTGGTAACGCGGCATTTGTTCATAAGGAGGTTTGGGAATATTTGCAAAAAGTTGTTCCCATTCTGCGACAGCATCATCTTAAAATGAAAATCTGTGACGCTTATCGCCCGCCATTGGCTCATCGCAAATTGCTGAACCTCATTCCGCAAGAAGGCTTTTTTGCCCGCTCTCCGGAGTTGTCCCAGCACTGTCACGGAACGGCTATTGACGTTGTACT
>CATGXW010000014.1 GCA_949542085.1 uncultured Alphaproteobacteria bacterium | reverse complement strand
TGGGTACCGGCACCGCCTACGAAAATCAAAAACAACGCCCCCATACCCATCATACATTTTTTCAAAAACAACATGACTTCATCCTATTTTACTCGTTGAGATTTGCTTTATAACATAAAATCTTTTAGTAAAAATATAGTTACCAAATAAAAAAAGCGGAGTTTTAATTCCGCTTTTTTGTTCTTATTCGCCAGCTGCTTTTTTACGATAACAATGGCAATGACATTCACCATCCCGCTCAATATCCTGACGGCATGTTTCCGAAATGCAATAACGATTTGGATTTTGTCCGTCGCACGGGCAACGCTGCCACTCGCCCTCACCAAACATCATCTTTTTGGCATTGGCAATCTTTTCAACGTTTTTGGTGGTGGTGTAACCGGCTTGTGAACATCTTTCAAGCATTTGTTCTAATATTGTCATTTTTTTATTCCTAATCTATGATTTTAATTGAAAATTTTTCGTTTGATGTTGAGTTATCATCTTTAAATACAGCGTTCTGCTGAGTGGAAACAAATGAATCCTTCTTTCTTTCCAGCACACTAATAATCATATCAAGCTCAGCCACGGAAGAATAAGGAATAACCACTTTTCCTCCGCCGTTTTTGCCGGAGCTGATTTGCAGACGAAGCCCCAGTTTTTTAATAAGGTCTTTTTCAATCTGCTCTAAATCTTCACTTCTTTCTTTTGTGCTCTTGGTTTTTGGGCCGTCCTTTTGTTTGGCAACCAAATCTTCAACCTGACGCACGTTTAATCCTTTGGCAACAATCTTTTTAGCCAATTCTTCAGCGTTTTCCAAACCAATCAGAGCTCGAGCGTGACCGGCGGACAATTTGTTTTCCTTGACCATATATTGCACTGATTGCGGCAAGTTTAACAAACGCAATGTGTTGGCAATATAACTGCGTGATTTCCCCATAATTTGCGCCAAAGCATCCTGCGTGTGAGAAAATTCATCAATCAATCTTTGCAAACCTTCGGCTTCTTCAATAGCGGAAAGGTTTTCTCGCAAAAGATTTTCGACCAATGCAACTTCCAGCACCTCTTTATCATCAAAATCTTTGATAATAACAGGAACCTCATTTAAACCGGCCATTTTAGACGCGCGCCAACGACGCTCACCGGCAATCAATTCAAAACCGTCTTGGGTTTTACGAACCAAAAGAGGTTGTAAAACACCTTTTTCCTTAATTGATTCCGCTAATGACTGCAAAGCCTCTTCATCGAATTCTGTACGAGGTTGATATTTGCAAGGAACAATCTCGCTTATTCCTATATAATTTGAAGATTTTATTTGTTTGAAATCTTCATCATCCATAGGCAAAGCCTCTGATCCCAGCAAAGCCCCGAGACCTCTTCCCAAGCTTTTACGCTTATGATTATTAACAGGCGCCGTTTCAATTTCGGTGTTGTCGTTCAACAATTCATCTAATTCATTATCAATTAACATGCTATCAACTCTCTTTCTCTTTTCATTACTTCACCGGCAAGGCTGATATAAGCTTGAGAGCCGGAACATTTAAAATCATAAATCAAAACAGGTTTGCCATGAGAAGGCGCTTCAGAAATTTTAACGTTTCTAGGAATCACCGTATTATAAACTTTTTTGCCGAAAAACTGACGCACATCATCTTCAACCATCTGAGTTAAATTATTGCGCTTGTCGTACATGGTCAAAACAACACCGTGCAAAGCCAACTTCGGATTAAAGTTCTTTTTAATCATGTTAATATTACTGATTAAATCGGTTATACCTTCCAAAGCCAAAAATTCACACTGCAAAGGCACAATAACAGCATCGGCGGCAACTAAAGCATTAATGGTTACCAAGCTCAAAGACGGCGGGCAATCAATTAAAATATAATCATAATTAACGGCGTCTTTTTGCAATGCTTTTTTTAAGGCAAATTCACGATGCTCAATATCAACCAATTCGATTTCCGCAGCCGCCAAATCAGGAGAAGACGGGATCAAAGAAAAGTTTGGAATTTCAGTCCAGACAACAGCCGCTCCCAATTTGCACTCGCCCAACAAAACTTCATAAGAAGAATTCATGCGTCCTCTTTTATTTACACCCATGGATGTGGACGCATTTCCCTGCGGATCCAAATCAACAACCAAAACCTTTTTACCGGCAGCAGCCATAGCTGTTGCAACATTTACGGTCGTGGTGGTTTTTCCAACCCCGCCTTTACGATTGGCAATTGCTAAAATTCTTGGCATTTATTTTACTCCTGTGATTTTGCTTATATTGCTGATTATTAAAACTTTGCCTTCAGAACTAATCTCACTGTCATACACCTGACAATCAAAATTAAATTTCTTACGAGCTTCATCAATTTCTTCTTGAAATTTTTTGCCTTTTGGAAAAATACAAATTGTTTTTTTATTGCAGAACTTTTTTGTGTATTCCAACAACTGAACCAAAGATGCCATCGCACGTGACGTTATGACATCGGCTTTTTCCGGTTTGATATTTTCGATTCTGTCATTGATAATTTCGACATCTGTATTGGTTTGTTTTTTAACTTCATTTAAATACAATGTTTTTTTACCAATACTTTCAATCAACTTTACTTTTAAATACGGCGTTTTTTCATTTGCCATTATCGCCAACACCATCGCCGGAAAACCAGCTCCAGAGCCAAAATCATACAAAACCTTTGCATTTTCCGGAATATACTTAAACAACTGAACAGAGTCTTCAAAGTGACGATTCCAAGCGTCATCAAGACTGGATTTGCTGACAAGATTAAATTTAAGCTGCCACTCTTTCAACAGAGCTTCATACAGCTTCAATTTTGAAAATGTTTCACGTGAAACATTATATTTTTCCATAAATTTTTTCATAATTTATTTTTATAATTTTTCAAAAAAATTTAAAAGATAAAAAATCAGTTATAAACACAATATTTAGACACACCAACATTTGAATCTAAATTCAAACACTTAGACACCGTTTATTGAATCAAAACATAAAATATTACAAAGAAAAACGATAAGTATAATTGAGTTCTGACAGTAATTCTTCAGCTTTATCAAAGTAGCGTCCCAGCTGAGAAACATGGTGAGCGTCATCAGAGATAACCAGTGGTACTTTATGAGCTTTTAATTCTTTCAATATCCAAGCGGACGGATAAAAAGAACCTGTACTATCCAACCCTTTGGTGTTCAGCTCAACAGCGGTTCCTGTTTCAGATAAAGCATGGACTATATTCATAATCTCGGCTTTATATTCCCCATCTTTCATCAAACCACTCCAGCGAGCGTAATCAATATGCGCCAGAAAATCAAACTGACAACTGTATACCGCCTGACAAATTGTTTGAAAATGACGACGAAAATATTCAGGGAGTCGTGTTTTGTCGCTAAAAATTTCTTTAGAACGATAAATACTGATAAATTTTGAACAATCCGTATCCATAAAATAGTGATTGCCGGTATGCAGATAGTCAACATCCAATTGTGATTTCAGCTTTTTAAAATTGTCCAGCCACCCCGGATAAGGCATGTAATCAACCTCAAACCCGACAAGAACTTTAAGCGGATAGTTTTGCGCCGTTTTTCTGATTTCAGCAATTCTGTTTTGCAAAACAGGCAGCGCTTGTGCAAATGTTCGATTCGTCGGAATTAAATCATTGATAATCAGGTGATCGCTGATACCGATACTATCAAAACCGATTTTGACGGCTTGCGTCAACATTTCTTCCAAAGTGTTGCGACCGTCGCTGAAATCTGTATGGCAATGATAGGTGAATTTTTGCATTTTTATATCCTTAACAGGGATTTTATATGTCTTTTATTCTTAATATCCGGTAAACATCATATCCGCATTTGTTGTCAAAATATGTTTTATTTTTCTGAGCGTTTTCATATAAAGCAGAAATTTGCTTCCATTCCAAATGATAACGTCGGACAATTCCTTGAAGACGATTCTCAAAAGATGTTTTATTCAACCCCTCAAAAAACAAATCACAAAGTTGAATCAATTTGTCATAATCATCCAGCTCGACCTTGGCCATCATTCTATGCGCCCATGGCAGGGCATCTGGAATTTTTTGATAAAATCCGTAGTCATCATCACAAAAATCTTTCTCCGGAAAACTGTGTGTCAAACAGATACGGGCAACATCGGAATATCCCAAAATCATCATTTGTTCAAAACCTTCACGAGCATGAAAAACCAAATCTCTGGTCTCATCTTTGCGTTTTCCATAATCATGAAGCAAGCCTAAAACCCAAGCCTTTTCGATATCAAGACCGCAAGCTTCCGCTATTTTTGCAGCACTGTCGGCAATTCCCAACGTATGAAAACGATATTCAAGTTCATTTTCAAAGGGACTGTGTGAAAGGCGAAAAGAAATCCCCTGTTTCCATAGCGTTAAGGCTGTTTGTTTATCAGGATATCCTTTAGGCATTGACTATCCCCAACATAGAATAAACATCTCGACCGCACTTTGCATCAAAATATTTCTTGAGTTTAAGAGTACTGGCAATTGAGGTTCTAACATATTCCTCTGATAAATTATGACGCTGCGCCGCATGTTCAAAACGATATTCAATCGTGCAAAGATGACCGCAATCATTTAACAAATCGGCGAGTTGTATAAGATAATCATAAATATTAAATGTCCAACCACCAACTAAACGAACAACCTGTTCTAAATCAGAAGCTTTCATTTTATAGGCTGAGAAATTGTTTTCCAGATCATAAAAACTGTGGCTTAAGGCTACTCGCGCGGCAAGGGGATATCCTTTTTCCATTAATAAATTATACCCCACAAGCCCGTGAAAAGTCTGTTCACTCCATTCGTCTTTTATGCGGCCGCAATCATGTAATAACCCCAACACATAAGCATCTTCCTGTTTTATTTCCGGAATATACGCCGCTATTTGAAAAGCTGTTTCGGCAACCTTGTAAGAATGACGAACAAAACTGCGCAAATGCGTCTCTAAAAATGGATGTTCTCCCTTTTGGCGCACTGCAACAACCTCTCTAAAAAGAGCAGAAGCTTGTTTGCGTGTCGGAAGAATATCGGTCATTATTTTTTCAAATGCCCCAATATAGCTGTTATCGCCGCCGGCGTTACTCCGGGAATACGGGAAGCCTCTCCGATTGTTGACGGTTTTACTTTTGATAATTTGGCAACCATTTCTCTGGAAAGCCCGCCGATTTTTGAATAATCAACATTATCTTTAATATGCAAATTTTCGTCTTTCTTAAAGACTTCAATATCAGCCTGTTGTCGTTTGATGTATCCGGCATATTTGGCTTCGATTTCCACCTGTTCATAAATCTCATCAGGAATCACTGTTAACTCAGGCCAAATGGCCGATATTGTTTCACGTGAAACAGAGGGATAAGACATTGTATTAAAACAACTGCGCTTGACACCGTCCTTTTTAGTGACCACACCAAAAGTTTTCAACTCATTCGGTGAAATTTTCAATTGTTCAGCCTTTTCCCTAAAAGCTTCAATTTGTTGTTTTTTATCTTTAAATACAGCGTATCTCTCATCAGAAACACATCCTGCTTCATATCCTTTTTCAGTCAAACGCATATCCGCGTTATCTGCTCGCAAAAACAAACGATACTCCGAACGCGAGGTAAACATGCGATAAGGTTCGTCAACACCTTTGGTGATTAAGTCATCAACCATCACACCGATATAGGCTTCCGAACGGTCAATAACAAATGTTTTGTCGCTGTTTGTTGATTGCAAACCGGCGTTGATACCCGCCAGCAATCCTTGCGCAGCCGCTTCTTCATAGCCCGTTGTTCCATTGATTTGACCGGCCAAGAACAAACCTTTTACCTTTTTGCATTCAAGGCGGTTGTTCAATTCCTGCGGGTCAACATAGTCATATTCAATTGCATAGGCCGGACGCAGTATCTCAACATTTTCCAACCCTTTCATCGTATGAATAAACTGTTCTTGCACATCTGCCGGCAAAGATGTCGAAATTCCGTTAGGATAAACAACATCGGTATTTAATCCCTCCGGTTCCAAAAATATTTGATGGCTGGTTCTGTCCGCAAACTTAACCAATTTATCTTCAATGCTCGGGCAATAACGCGGGCCGACACCGGTTATCAAACCGGAAAATAACGCGCATTTGGAAAAATTGTCTCGAATGATTTTGTGTGTTTCCTCATTGGTGTGCGTAATATAGCACTGAATTTGCGGTGTGGTGATTTCTTTAGTCAAATAAGAAAAAGGTTGAGGATTTTCATCACCATCCTGTGTTTCTAAAATTTCCCAATTGATTGTTTTACCGTTCAGACGGGCAGGGGTTCCTGTTTTCAGGCGTCCGACTTTAAGACCCATTTGCTTTAAATACGGTGTTATTCCCGTACAACTAACATCATTAACACGGCCGCCAATGGTTGTTTGGTGTCCGGTAAACATAATCCCGTTTAAAAACGTTCCGGAAGTCAACACAACGGCTTTGGCTTTAAGTTGTGTTCCATCAGCTAAAACAACACCCTGAATTTTATCATCGGCAAAAAGCAGTCCTTCGGCGGCCGCTTCGATAATATCCAGATTTTTTTGCCCTTGCAAAGCCTCTAACATATATTTTTTATAAAGTTCTCTGTCAGCCTGAGCGCGCGGACCTCTGACGGCCGGCCCTTTAGAGGCATTCAACATTCGAAACTGGATACCGGCTTTATCAATGACACGCCCCATCAAACCATCCAAAGCATCAACCTCTCGAACCAAATGCCCTTTGCCTAAACCGCCGATTGCCGGATTGCAGGACATTTCCCCAATGGAAGAAATTTTGTGTGTGACAAGAGCTGTTTGCGCACCGACACGAGCCGCAAGCCTCACAGCCGGCATGTCCACCGCCGATAACAATCACATCATAGGAATCTTTGTTTATCATCTTTAAAGCCTTAAATTATCCGATTAATGTCGTTGGTTTTACACTAATCAGCTTTATTTTTCAAGCTTTTAAATAAACGAAAAGCCTGAAAATAAATTCAGGCTTTTTGTTTTCTGCAGTGCTATAGATATTTTTTTAAATCTCGGTAGATTTCATACATTTTTGCCTTACCGACAGCTTCGGGACAAGCGACAAAAAGGGAAAGAACATCAACAGCAACGAAGTATTGACCATAGGAAATGTGATCGTAAGCATATCCCACAGGATGAAAGGCTCCAAAATACTGCTGAGGAATAAACCAGCTAAAAAAATATCGAGCACTTTTAGCTTCTTCAGCATTTCCGTTTTTTACAGCTTCGTGATATTTTTTGAAGCTTTCACGAAGTTTCTGGCGAAAGGCAATACATTCTTTGTACCCCTCATCATTAGGAACACTTTCGCACAAAGCTTCCGGCGATAAAATCGGCACAAGCTTTCTGAATAAAAACTCCAGTCTTTGCATATAATAAAAATTAATAGTTAAACGTTGATATTTTTGTATGGCAAAAAAAAGACAGAGTCAAGAAAACTCTGCCTTAAATCTTTAAATACAGCGTTATTTTCCAATACAAAAACTACCGAATATCTTATCCAATATTTCATCAACCTCAATTCGACCGGTAATTTTGCCGATTTCTCGGGCCGCCAGACGGATATCCTCCGCTGTTAACTCAATTTCCTTATCAAAAGAAAAGCGTTGCAGATTATCTAAACATTCACTCAAAGCTTCCTTATACCGACGGCGAGTAATCAACATATTTGAACTGGACGTAAACTTATTGGCAATCTCAGACGCAATTTTATTCAACAACAAGGAAACACCTTCATGCTGTTTGGCCGAGATGACCAAGC
Source organism: uncultured Alphaproteobacteria bacterium (assembly GCA_949542085.1). Lineage (GTDB taxonomy): Bacteria > Pseudomonadota > Alphaproteobacteria > RF32 > CAG-239 > CAZU01. The sequence continues at coordinate 2,062 of CATGXW010000014.1, read as the reverse complement.
ATCCTTGTTTTTGCAATTCTGAACTTTGTTCAGGTGTTAATTTATCACTTTTGTTAGCAACCAATATCACTTTGTTTTTAAATGTGTTTTGTATATTTTCAAAGAGTTGAACAGAGTCTTTAGAAGCATCAAACAAACAAACAACCAAATCAGCATCATTTATTTTGTTATACGCAATTTCGATACCTTTTTTCTCAATTTCCTCTTCGGTTTCTCGCAAACCCGCCGTATCGGTAAAAATGACAGGATACCCTTTTAAGTCCAAATGAATGTCTATGGCATCACGCGTGGTACCGGCAATATCAGAAACAATGACAGCGTCACGTTTGGCAATAGCGTTTAGTAAACTCGATTTTCCGGCATTGGGCGGACCAACGACAACAACCCGAAATCCTTCACGCAACCTTTCACCACAAGAATCACCGTTCAAATGTTCTAAAATAGCATTTTGAAGTTTAAATACATTGTTTTTCATATTTTCTTCAATATCCGAGGGAATATCCTCATCAGGAAAATCGATGAAAGCTTCAAGGTGCGCCAGTATTTTTAACAATGTTTCCCGCCAGTCTTCGTATAAATTCTTTAAGCCGCCTTCCATTTGGCGCAGCGCATATTTTTGCTGTTCGGCGGTTTCGGAATCTATCAAATCGGCTAAGCCTTCTGCCTCGGTCAAGTCCATTTTGTTGTTATAGAAGGCGCGTTTGGAATATTCTCCCGCTTCGGCCAAGCGGAAATCAGGCAAAGCAGACAAGCTTTCCAAAACAGAATTTATCACCGCGCGGGAACCATGGGTCTGCAATTCGACAATATCTTCGCCCGTGAACGAATTGGGCGCCTTGAAATATAACAATAAACAATTGTCTATTGTTTCATCTGAAAGACTGTGACGCAGTTTCACAAAATGAGCATAACGCGGTTTGATTTTATTAACCGGCAATGATGTCATTTTTTCGACAACTTGCAAAGCGGATGGTCCGGAAATGCGAATAACCGCAACTCCTGATTTTCCATAAACCGTTGACAAGGCATAAATTGTTTTATTATCCATAACATCTCCTTTAATAAATTTGTTATACAAACACGTAAAAAATGTTGCAAGCCTAAAAAGGCCGTTTTTTTGACTCTGGAGACGTTTTTTACCCAATCTTAATAAATCTATCATAAAATTTGTTTTAGGCTATTGTATGAGTTTCCGACGAAGCCGTTATTTTAAATTAAAAGTTGAAAAAAATGAAAAACATAAAATTAGTCATCTGGGACTTCGACGGAGTTATTGCCGACACGGAAAAATTATATCTTGATAATCGTCTTAAGGTACTTAACGATTTTTATAATCTCGGCTGGGATTTTGAAACGGTCAAACATCATATCGGCGGAATGAGTAATCTATCGGCTAAAGATGTTTTGAACCAGCACGGTGTTGCAACTGATAATTTATTTTGGTTGGAAGTCAGTAAACTTGATAAAAAAAATATCAAATCCGGATTTGATTTAACACCTTACATAAAAAAAGTTCTAAAAAAAAACAAATACAGACAATGTTTGGCAACAGGCGGAGATTTTTCCGGAACTAAAACAAAAATAAAACTCGGCGGATTAGACAGTTTTTTTTCAAGAAAAAATATTTTTACGGCTGAAATGGTCAAAAAAGGCAAACCGGCTCCAGATTTATTCTTGCTTGCGGCTGAAAAAATGGGCGCTCAGCCTGAAGAATGTTTGGTTATTGAAGATTCTATTCCGGGACTGGAAGCGGCTATTAAAGCCGGAATGACTCCGATAGCTTTTGTCGGCGCCGATATTCATAACACGCCGCAATACAAAGAAAAAATTCAAAATATGGGAATTAATCTCATCTTTGACGATATGCAGGAAATATATAAAATTATATGTTAAACGGTATTAAACTTATTATCTGGGATTTTGACGGTGTTATTGCTGACACTGAACACCTATGGATTAAAAATTGGCAAATCCTGCTGGATAAATATTTTCAGCTAGGTTGGGATTTTGAAACAGCCAACAGATATCTCGGCGGATTGAGTCCCAAAAGTAAAATTGAAAA
>CATGXW010000013.1 GCA_949542085.1 uncultured Alphaproteobacteria bacterium | reverse complement strand
AAAACCAAAAAGTCGAAACCTGCGTTATGGACAGCAATGACTTGGAACGCGAACGCGGCATTACCATCCTTTCAAAATGTACTTCCGTCAATTGGAAAGGTACCCATATTAATATCGTTGACACTCCGGGACACGCAGACTTCGGCGGTGAAGTGGAACGCATCTTATCCATGGTCGACGGCGTTGTTCTGTTGGTCGACTCCTCCGAAGGTCCCATGCCTCAAACAAAATTTGTACTCGGCAAAGCCTTAAAACTCGGATTATGCCCGATTGTTGTCATTAACAAAGCAGATAAAGCCGATGCTCGCTGCGATGACGTTTTAAATGAAATTTTCGACCTGTTCGTCAGCCTGAACGCCAACGACAAACAGTTAGACTTCCCTGTTCTTTATGCTTCAGGACGTAACGGTTGGGCAGTCAACGAACTGACGGACGAGAAAAAAGACTTAACCCCGCTGTTTGAAATGATTTGCTCTTATGTTCCAGAACCAGCTTGCGAACCGAATGCTCCATTCTCCATGCTGGCCACCACTTTGGAAGCCGACAAATTCATTGGCCGTCTGCTGACCGGAAAAGTTCAATCCGGAAGCTTAAAAGTCAACGATACGGTTAAGGTTCTGGATAAAGACAGTAATGAAATCGAGCGTGTCCGCATCAGCAAGATTTTGGCTTACCGCGGCTTAAACCGTGAAAGTTTGGAAGAAGCTCATGCCGGTGACATCATTGCCGTTGCCGGTGTTGTCAAAGGAACCGTTGCCGACACAATCTGCGCGCTGGAAGTCACTCAAGGCATTCACGCCCAACCGATTGATCCGCCGACTTTGGCCATGACATTCTCAATCAACGATTCTCCTTTGGCCGGACGTGAAGGTGATAAAGTAACGTCTCGCATGATTTGGGATAGATTATGCAAGGAAGCGGAGGGCAACATCGCTCTCAAAATCTCTCGCACGGATTCTTCCGACGCTTTTGAAGTTGCCGGACGTGGCGAATTACAATTGGGCGTTTTGATTGAAACCATGCGCCGTGAAGGCTTCGAACTTTCAATCTCTCGTCCGCGTGTTTTGATGAAAAAAGATGAGAACGGCAAGCTGTTGGAGCCAATTGAAGAAGTCGTCGTTGACGTTGATGAGGAATTCTCCGGCGCTGTGGTTGAAAAACTCGGACGTCGCCGTGGTGAATTAATTGAAATGATTCCCTCTCAGGTCGGCAACAAAGTCCGCCTGATTTTCAACGCTCCGTCTCGTGGCTTGATCGGTTACCACTCAGAATTCTTGACTGACACCCGCGGAACCGGCGTGATGAACCGTCTGTTCAAATGCTATGAACCGCACAAAGGTGATATTGAAAGTCGCCGCAATGGTGTTTTGATTTCCTCAGAAACGGGAACGGCGATTGCTTACTCGTTATGGAAACTGCAAGACCGTGGCCCGATGTTCATCGATTCCGGAGTTCCTGTTTATACGGGCATGATTATCGGTGAACACACCAAACCAAACGACTTGGAAGTCAACCCTTGCAAAGCAAAACAATTAACCAACATCCGCGCCGCCGGAAAAGACGAGGCCATAGACCTCATTCCCCCACGGAAACTGACGCTTGAACAAGGATTGTCTTACATTCAAGAAGACGAACTTTTAGAAGTAACGCCTAAAACATTGCGCCTGCGCAAACGTGTCCTTGACCCGATTGCCCGCCGCCGCATGAAACCGGAAGTTATTGACTAAAAAAAAGCCCCTCAACGAGGGGCTTTTTTTTACATACCGCGATAAGAACGGGCATAAATAAGCTGGGTAATATCAACTTTTTGCTTGTCTTCCATTTTTTGCCCCTCAGGATGATAGGTATTGTCTTTAAGCTGTGTTTTTTCGGCATCGGACATTGCCTGACCAGTCAACCCTTCTTTCAAACCCACAATCCGCTCAACACGTTGTTCCGGCGTGCAATTGCCAAGATATTCATCAAAAGCGGCATTAATCCGGTTTTTATATCCGGCTTCAGCATCACGAAAAGCTCTATACGCAGGATTCGCCTGTGCGGCAACCCATGCCTCGCAATATTCTTTAGCTTCCGGAGCTGTAATATTAGGAATTTCAGCCTTAAAAGCGTTTGATGCAACCTGAACCTTAGCCCGAGACGCATCCACATTTTCATGAAGCGTTACTAAATTTTCCACCTTGCTGACTAAGGTCGCATCCACTTGCTGCCCCTGTCCGGCCAAGCGGGTCATAATCTCGGCAACCGTCTCCGTTTTATTCTCCGCTTTGTTTTTATGCTGTTCGGATCTGACCTTGTCAAGCAAAGCTTTCTCTTCCGGAGTAGCGCCTTCCAAACCGGCAGTCAAATCATCCTTTGCTTTTTTGGCGGCTTTGTTAGCTTCTGTCAAATCAACCCAAACTTGTTGTTGCGGAGACCCCGTATTCAAAAATTCCTTAAATTTATCGACATTCTGCGCCATAATTTCCTTTTGTTTTTTATAATCGGAATCATTGGCCAACGCTTCTTTTTTCTCTTGCAAATCTTTCAATTCTTGCTGAACGGTCAGACGCAACTTAATTTCATCATACTGCGGCAAATCCTTAAACTTCTCAATATCCGGCGCATTCTTAATTCCCATACCGGTTTTCAAAGCGGCCAGATACATCAAAGCGGCCTCATCCAGATGTGTTTTGAAATACGGACCGAAATCCATATTCTTGCACCCCATATTTTTGGCGTGTTCACAAAGGATCATATGGTCTTCAAGAGTCTTACTCTCAATATGAGCACTTGTTTCAGACGCAATGATAATCTTGCTGCCGTCACTGTGCTTATAGGCCAGCGCATTCGGATGTTCTTCATCCTGATATTGTGTAAATTGACGTTTCGGATGCTTAGCCAAAACTTCCTCAACATATGGCTTAATTTGAGCAATAAAATCGTTGTTCGGACTGTCTTGTGTATGATCGCCCAGACTGAAATCACCCGCATCTTTAAAGAGTTTAAATCCGTCTATCACCCGTTTCTTTTCATCTTCGCTGATATTATCCCAGTTAATCCCTTTCACGTCGCAATAGACTTTAAAAATCGGCGAATTTTCATAAATATGAAACATCGATTGTAAAACAAGTTTTTGATCTTCTTGATGGCGAGCGTCAATCTTGGAAAAATCATTATTATTACCGTAAAGTTCCTTTTTATCAAAATCAGCCAGAGGCTTACCCGCCAACGCATCTTCCACAATTAATGACGCCACCGCGGCACAATCATTACGATTCTGTCCGGTGAGCCAATCCTTGTTGCGCGAAACGGCAACACCCCGCGCCTGTAAAAGTTCTTCGATTTTTTTCTTACTTTCAGGATGACTGTCTTTTCCGGCCTGATCAACAATCATTGCTTGCTTAGCCCGCGTATCCCAAACCAAAACAAAAGCATGCCCCGGCAAAACACCCTGAGGATTATTCGGATCAGGTTCAAACTGAGCCGAAATCGGAATAACAACCCGCTCAAATTCCTCTAACTTACTCTGTCCAACATTATTAAAGAATTTTTCCAAATCAGAACTATCATTGCCCAAGACTGTCGCAGAACCCGTTACCAAATACTTTTTACTCTTAGTTCCTTGTGCACTCAAATCCCTTGAAACATCTGCCTTGGACTGCCCGATTGTATGCGGATCCAAAAATGTGACATCATTACGATTAGCGGCACGTTCTCTGTTATAAAAAGCCTCGCAACAGGTTTTATAACCTGAACCATAGTCGTTAGCGGCTCTGGAAATAAACTCACTCATATGCAAGCCCTGCCACATAATATCGACAGCAGGCCTATTCATCTTAAAAGCCTCAGTAACATCCATACTATCAACATAATGATCACGCTTATTTTCCGGTGTATTGTCAAAACCGGCCAAAAGCTTATCAAGCATCGAAGCATATAACGGATTATTTGATGTTATCCCGTGGTTCTCTGATAAATAGGATTCAAAATTTGCCTTTGCTTCATCCCGTGTCATAGCCATTGCTTTAGTCCCCAGTCATTAGTCTTATAATAAAAATATACCACACTCAAAAAAATTTGTCCAATATTTTGTGCAAAGCAGTTTTCTAAAACAATCGCGAGAATTCTGCCAAACTTTCCGCCATCAAATACGGATTGCAAGACTTTTCCTCACCCAATGTAAACGGCCCCGCCGGCAAACCGGCATTCAAACGCTCTGCCGCTTTTGTCAAATATGCCGTTACAGCTTCCTTATTGCGGGCAACATGCTGCGCAAAACCGGCTCCGTGCGCCGTATACTCATGCCCCGGATAAAAAAGAACATCATCGGGAAGCTTCTTAATTTCCCGCAAAGCCTCAAACATCTGCGCCACATCTCCCTCAAACAAGCCGCCGATACTCAAGTTAAACAGCGTGTCTCCGGTAAACACAACCTTATCTTTAGGAAAATACCACAAAATATGCCCTTGCGTATGTGCCGACACATCAATAATCTCGGCCACGCTTTCCCCCAACGCAAACGTTCCGTTCGGATAAACCTCAATATCAATCCCCGGAATCCGCTCTTTGTCATTTCCGTTGCCGACCACTTTGGCACCAAAATATTCTTTCAACTCAATATTACCGTCCGTATGATCAAAATGATGATGCGTATTCAAAATATACTGCGGCACAATTCCCAGCTCTTGACACTTGGCAATAATCACCGCCGGTTCGGAACTGTCTACGATTGCCGCTATCTTAGTCGCCTCATCCTGAATAATATAACAGTAATTATCCATGGAGCCGGCTCGGCATAAAACGGGATAAACTTTTAACATTACAAATAATCCTCCGGATTGATTTCATCTATTTGTTCAGGCTTAAGATAGTTATCGGCAAATTCTTGATAAATCTTGCGACGGATAAACACATCATACAAATCAGGATCAATATGTCCGCTAATTTTCATTTGCCGCATAATCATCAACACTTCCGACAATTTTTTAGGCTCTTTATACGGACGATCCGAAGCCGTCAACGCTTCAAACACATCGGCAATAGCCATAATCTTTGCCGGAACGGACATTTGTTTGCCGGTCAAACCGTTCGGATATCCCTGCCCGTCAACACGCTCATGATGACAACCGGCATATTCCACCACCTTCGACAACTCCTTAGGAAACGGCAGTGCTTTCAGCATGTCTATCGTCACTTTAATATGCTCATTAATCTTTTCCCGTTCCTCTTTGTTAATCGTGCCGCGGGGAATATTCAGATTATAAAGCTCACCACGATTATAAACACCAAATATTTGATCAGGCCTGTTTTGCAATAACGCTTCATACGCCGGTTGTTCAAAAGCTTCCGGAGCTTCAACATTTTCCCTTTCCGCCCACGACAATCCCAACATCCGGTTAAAATAACGCATAAACGTTATCTTTGAAATATTATCCAGACGCAAAACGTCCTCATCAGACAACATCTTTTCTCCCATATTGCATTGGGCCACAAAAGCAAAATCATCTTCCAGTTGCTTAACCTTTGCTACAAACTCCGCCTGCAATTTTTCCTGCGTATCGACATTATGCAAACGCTTCTGCAAATAAACAATATGCGCGTCTCGTCGCAAGATTTCAAAGCGATTACGAATTTCATGAATTCGATTATAAATAGTTTCCAGCTTTGTCGCCTTGTCAATAATATATTCCGGTGTCGTAATTTTTCCACAATCATGCAGCCACGAAGCAATATGCAGGGCATACAAATCATCATCCGTCATATCAAAATACTTCAACGGCCCTTTTTTTTCTTCAATAGCCGCAGCCGCCAACAAACGCGTAACAACAGGCACCTTTTGACAATGTTGTCCTGTATACGGTGATTTGGCATCAATCGCCTTAGCCAAGATATCAATAAAAGATTCCAGCAAAGCCGCGTAAGATTCCGCCTGATATTTGCGCTCCAGAGCATTCGCGGCGATTTGACAAACCGCCGTAATTATTGATACTCGTTCACTATTAAAAGGAATACTACGCCCCCGCAAATCCTTGGCGTTGACAAACATCATAACGCCGATAACTTTTTGTTTGCTGTCAAACAGCGGAAAAGCCAATAAGGAAGATGACGTGTAATTATGCGCCGCATCAAAATCACGCAAAAAATCAGTTTCTATATCCGGTTCGCTAAAAACATCAACAAAATTCAATTGTTTTTCTAAAAGAGCGCAAACCTCCTGAGGGCGTCTCCGCGGTTTATTTTTTATATCCGACAAAAAAACGGAAGGAAACAATTGTGCGTCCGCGGAACCTTGTATCGACAACTGCAGACTTTCTACTCTTCCGTACGCCAAATTCATGAAGTTCTCAGGTGTAACCCGAAAAAAGAAACACCCGTCGGCTCGGGCAACCCAAGCGGCTCCGGCAAATACCCGCGGCAACAATTCGTCAACAGGAACTGAATTTTGCTTATTCAGCAGTTGCAACAATTCATTCAACAAGGCATCTTCTGAAGATAACACCAACCAACAATCCTTTCCTAAAAACTCAGGATTATTGTAAAGAACTTTCTTAAAAAAAGAGTAAACTAATTGATTTTTGACAATAAATATTTGATATCATCGGGATTAAGCTCTTCAGAGCTTTGCGCATAGCTCAAAATCCGCTCCGCCACCTTATGACGAAACATCTTGTAGTTGGAACTGCAACAATCAAACTTAATATCTCTGATAACCTTCAAAGCGCTGAAAATCGCCGGAAACACACTCTTGGGCAAATAGGCTTTCCGCAACAAATTTCTGACCATAAAATCAACCGAGGTATTAAACAGAATTTTACGAACTTCGACAATCGGCGTATTTGAAAGATAAACCAAAGAATATTCAAAAAACTTCAAATCCCCCATACAAATCGAACGAACCACCAAACTGGGCGTCAACCGATTGGAGGCGTACAACTGATGAACAAGCTCCTCAATCTGCCTGTCGGAACTATACTCCTCCGAGATTCTCAACGTTGTCTTTTCTTTCACTTCATCAACCAAATCCGTTGCCAAATCGACCGGCAGATTATGAGACAAAACCAATCTCTTTTTCAGTTCTTCCGACAAAGAATTGACAATCTTTTCAATAACTGATGTCGGCAATTCGGAACGCACAACCAAGCGACGCTTGATATCTTCACTTTCCGAATATTTTTTAATGATTGAAGCGTAGGTTGTTTCATGAATAACAGCGGTTTCATTAGAGATAAGCACCCCGACCACTTCTTCTGGACACCGCTCGACAATGTATTGAGAAACCTCATGCGGCAAGTTCAGCCGTTGCGCCACGGCTTTTTGCTTGCTGATACTGGGAATGTTCAAAATCTTGAATAAATCCTCATTATCCAAACTGGAATAATATTGAATAAACGGCACGGAAACACTGTCCGTATCACGAATAACGGACTCAACAATATCTTTAGGAAGGTTATGACTATTTTTCAAACTATCGACAAGAACCTGACGCAACTTGACTTCAACATCCTTAAGCATCAAACGAAAGATATCTTCCGCCAACTTCAAGCCCTTTGATGAAACGGAAGACCCGTTGTAATAAGCCCCGACTTTTTGAGCGACGACAGACTTTGCTTCGAGCTGCGGATTTGCAGACAGGTTTTGAACATCTTGGCGTGTTAATTGATTATCTTTCATAATATGCCTCTCTGCACCCATAATTGTCTGTTTTTATAATAATTGTCTCTATTTTTTTGTCAACAAGTTTGACAAGTTATCCGGCAACGGTTTTTCCGTCATCTCATCACCGAGGATCGATTTATCAATAATGACCAATTCATAAAAAGCAACGGTATATTCCAATAAACCAGCATAATTCTTTAACGGAGAATTAGTCAACAACTTAGGCGCAAACCACGCTCCGGCAATCAAACTCTTCTGCCGCCGCAACCTCTTGCGAAAATCTCGCATTTGATAAAAATTAACATGCGAATTCAGTTTATTGGCAAACTCTTTCATCGAAGCATAAAGACTGGAATAAGATTTAATTTTATAATCGCTTTCTTCTGTCTCGTCTTGCGGCGTCATTCCTTCGTCACTATGCCAAATCAATTGCCGATACAGCGAATTTCCTTCCGCCACCAAACGGTTTTTCCCCCAATCGGTCTCAATGGCCGCTACTCCGATTAACAAAGAAACAGGCACTTCATCAACTTTGATAAACAATTCTCCAAGCAAATGTTTATAGCGCTGATATCCCTGCAAACGCGTAAAAACATCATATTCCTTGGCCAGCCTTTCAACATACGCCGTTTGCTCAGCATCCAATTCATTATTTTTGCGAAAAGCTGTTATAACCGACAACAATTTCTCTCTTTCCGCCAAAATTTCATCATTAATCTTCATGCCCAACGGCGCTAAAACTTTAATAAACAACGCAATCCGTCGCTCATCATCCAGCTGGGCAAAATCCACGGGAAACTGCTGCAAATAAATTTTGGGATAATGATAGGTTGGCAGCATCAAATAACCGCGTGTTCCCTCATATCCGTAAAATTTATAAATATCTTCAAGCTGAGACGTTGTCATTTTTCCAAAATTCAACTCTCCCGCCCGAACGGAAGCAGCCGATAAACAGGCAAAAATCAGAAATATGACGATATATCTCAAGCTTGCTCCTCTTGTTTCATGGCAATATTACGCACTTCCTTCACCGCGGGAATATACGTTTTTAACAAACGCTCCACTCCATCTTTCAAAGTCACCATCGCATACGGGCAACCGGCACAGGCTCCGCGCATTTCAACATAAACAACGCCGTTGTCAAAGCTATGATAAACAATATCTCCGCCATCTTGCTTAACAGCCGGACGAATTCTGGCATTAATCAAACCCTGAACCTGCTTAATCACTTCGTCTTGATTAATCGCGGCTTCAACCTCGACAACCGGTTTTTCTCCCGTCGCCAGATAATCCATGATTTCAGCCATTACTTGCGGCTTCAAATCATCCCAACTTGCCTGCGGCATCTTTGTCACCGATATCATATCCGCAGTCATGAAAACCGAAACAATATCCCCGATATCAAAAATTTGCTCCGCCAAAGGAGAACGCCGCAAAGACTTGGCGTCCACAAACTCGGCGTTACCGCTTTTAAGAACAGACACCGGCGGAAAGAAATTCAAAACATTTTCATCCGGCGTCATTTGAGTTTCTATAATCATCCTAACTTCCTTACTGATTATTCAAAACACAGTTTTTCAACTTATCGACCACCATTTTGCTGATACTGGCCGCTTTCAAAGTATAATATCCGGCGGTCATCAAACTGTTTGGCGCGGAAGAACTGTCGGTTTCTCCGTTGCGGACAAAAGTCGGATTAAGCAACGCCGCATCCTCCAAAGTTTTCAAAATGCTCGTCAATGGACGATAAACATCACATTCGACCACAATATCTTTATAATCATGTCCCAAAGCCTTAATCAGCAAATAATAGGCATAGACCTTTCCTTTTTGAAAATAAAACACATCATCCGCCTTGGTGTCTAACCACGAACTGCTGTTTTCCCGCACCTGAGCCTCTAAAATAGTACCGCTTTTCCACAAATCATCGGCAATCCGCTGTAAAAAATAAGCCAAATCCGCCGAACTCTTATAAAAGAAAACACTACCGTCCCGCAGTGACTGGTTATATTCAAGCAACTGCCGACGAGCCTTGCGATACTGACTTCCGGCCGACGGTGCCGGAACCAGCTTGTTGGTCGGAGAAAACATCCATACCGTCCCCGGATAACTTAGGTATTCCGCCGCGCTTTTCAGCGGCATATCACTTTTTTGCGCAACCGTTTTATCTAATCGGGCAGCCAACGCCGCGGACGTCGTCTTCAGAGAAGAGACAATCCCCAACTGAAAATTAGGCATGTTATCCAGAAAGTATGAGGGAAAAATAAACGGTAAATTAGGTGTCCACATATTATCACGGATTTCCCGATTAATCAAAAAAGACATCATCTCAACCGTTGCCGATTGGTTATCTGTTGTTCTGATTTCATAATCCGTGGTTGTATCAATGTTCTGAACCATCCACCCGCCGACGGAATAATACAACACCAGAAAAACCGTCACCACGACTGCGACCACTTTTACCCAAGAACCGCGAAACAACAAAGACAACCAACGAATATAAACTTTGGGTCTTTTAAA
>CATGXW010000012.1 GCA_949542085.1 uncultured Alphaproteobacteria bacterium | reverse complement strand
TCAGGGCGTTAATTTTAGCAAGTCGGTATTCTCTGTGAATATTAGTTTCAGTAGCCATTATAATTCCTGTTTTTTTATTTATATTAAGTTAAACACAATTACCAGCCACTATAAAGCCAACAAAAAAAAATTCAATATTTTTATCATTTTTTATAGCCAAAAAGTGTTTTGCGGGCTATAATTGAAACAGAATCAACTGTGGAGGATAAATATAGGATAACGGAGAATAAATATGTCTGAAGATTTGAAGGAAAGAATAATAAAAGCAAAAAAAACAATCTTAAAATCTAAAATCGTCAATCACTTAAAGGCAGTAGCCTTGGCCGGTGCCGCGACAGCCGCCGGAACGCTAAGCAAAGGCGACAATTCCGTTTTCGCAACCAATAATACTCAGGAGCTGAACTATGACAAAGTCTTCCGAGTATCTGAAAATCCGCAGGACAGCATCGTTAAAAATTTATCGGAGGCAGACAGCCTTGCCGTAGAAAATGTTCATAACGGTGCGGAAACAACTCTGCAATCTCCTTGGAACATTGTTTCTTTTCGAGAATCAGCGGCTGAAGACAATCCCATCGGTTGTGTTTCAGATGACGGTTTGTATTACGGATATTTGCAGTGCAATAAATTTAATATGGAAAATGCCTTGCATATGGGATTGCTGCTGGGAGGAAAGTATGAACAATTTGCCCTGCAGTTTTATAACACCGAGAAAAATGGATTTAATGATGCTGTGGCAGCCTTAAAAGAAGCCTATGCTCGTGATGGAAATGTGGCGCTTGTTCAGGGAAGCAAGACCAGAAAAGCGCTGGCTTCATATGTTGTCAGTACGGGGGAATTGCGAAGGAAAGTGCAGGAGGCTGGTCTGGGAGAGGATAAAGAACTCTTTTTAAGACTACAACAAACATATGGTAATATTTGCTATTGGGATCATGCCGGCGGTCGGAAGATTGAAAAGTTTTTGTCGCAAAAAGGCATTGATATCAAAAATGTCGATCCGGCGATTATCGGTATGTTTGAACAACATATGATTGCTACGGGTAATGCCATCGGTATTATGAGTTTTCTGAAAAATAAAAATATAAGACAGGAATACTTAAACAGCGATACCTGCGTGACCGATTTTAAACGTTTTCCGAAAACAATTTGCGACACGCCGACTCAGATAAAAGAGAATTTAGGCGCAAACAATAAAGAAACGGCCGAACATATAAATGAAATGGTATCCGGAGAAAGCAGGCTAAAAGAATGTATTACTCAAGGAATAGATTGGACGATGGATTCAAAGAGAAACTTTGCAAAAACCAATACATCGGAAAGAGCGGCCACGGCTCGCCAAAACCGAGATACCGCAATGTTTCATGCCAAAAGCGTGGATAATATTCACGCCACGGTAACCAAGAAGTCGGGCAATTTGCCTCAAATGGCTTTTTATCGAAGACAAAACCAACACTAGAATAGCCCTTGACATTGTTTAAAAAAGAACTAAAGTAGAACAAAACATTGTTCTGCTTTTTTTATTTTTTGGGGGAGCCATGCTGACGGAAAAACAATACAAACTATTGCTGTTTATCAATAAAGTGATTAAGGAAACCGGCTGTTCTCCGTCATTTGATGAAATGAAAGAAGCCGTAAATCTTAAATCCAAATCAGGGATTCACGCCCTGATAGAAGCTTTGGTTGAGCGCAACTTCTTAAAGAAGTTGCCGCACAAGGCGCGAGCACTTGAGGTTCTGCGCTTGCCCAAACTTAAACCCAGTTCCATCATTGAAGAAGAACGCAAACGGGACGAGGCGCTTAAAACCTCAATGGTTGAAATCCCGTTATATGGCAAAATAGCGGCCGGAACACCGATTGAAGCAATCGCCAACGAAACGGAAAAATTTGCCGTTCCGTACGAAATGGTCAGCCGTGGACAGTTTTACGCCTTGACAATTGAGGGCGATTCAATGGTCGATATTGGTGTTCTTGATGGCGATACCGTTATTATCAAAAAGACTGATAATGCCAACAATGGCGATATTGTCGTCGCGCTGGTTGATAATAGCGAGGCAACATTAAAACAGTTTCGCAAAGAGGGGGGCGAGATTGTTCTGATACCCAAGAATGAGGCTTATGAACCACGTCGTTTAGCCGCTTCTCGTGTAAAAGTCCAAGGCGTCCTCAGCGGCCTGATTCGAACATATCATTAAACTAATTGTCTGATAATTGTAAATATGTATACTGGAAATGCGCAATTAACGGTCTTCCGGATGATGTTTTCATAGATAGCACTTCTTGTGCCAAATATGGTGAGGAACACGGAAACGACGGGGCTTTAGATTGGCAACTTATATCATCTTCAAAGATGACCGGTGAACAAAAAGAGTTTGGTTCCACAACAAAAAAACTTACCTACTATACTGATTGTAATTGTGATACCGCCGAGAACTGGAGTAACAGTGATATTTGGCGAGAAAATTGTGAGAGATATGCAACTCCAGATTATGATCCCAATTTATATTGTACCCACACAAATGGCGTTAACAAAGAAAGTTGTTTTAATCATGCTTCTGCAGGTTTAGTGAAATTAGATGAAAAGAAATCTTGTAAAGGTAAGGATGGTGTGATGAAGTCCCAATCCTGCCGTTGTCGTCGTGTAGATGATATTGACAGGCAAGATGTTACATATCCCAAAGATGGAGAAACTTACGGTTGCTTGACAGTAGCAACCGCCTGCGTAAACAAGAGTTCTTGCAATAAAGACCCTAGCTCAGCTCGCGATGATCAACATTGTTTTGAGAATGGTAAATATATCGTATCTCTTAATGGTGGAGTCACGCATTCAGAGAATTGTTGGGGAAGTTTTTAGTTAATCTGCAAAAATAATTTGAATATTTTCACATCCAATTAAATATCTAAAAAATTTAATTGGATGTGAAAAAATGTAATAGAATAATCTGTAAAAGACTGTAACAAATGTATCTATGTTTTTGAGAGCAGTTATTTTCCACTACAATCACTTGTTCCGTAATTAGAGGATACAACATATTGGCCGGCATAATTTCCAGTATTACATGACATTGAACAATCGGAACATGTCTCATCTTTATGCTTTACTATACATGTCCAGACTTTTTTGTTTAGTTTACTATCCGCCCCTGGGCAAAGACATTGCCCCTTTGATCCTGAGGGAAAAACAAATATAGCTCGATTGCAGTCACAGTCTTTATAATACTTTGTTCCGTCTTTTTTTTGACAATAATCGCCCCAAGGCTTCAAAGCATCTGGGGAGATTGCCTCGCAAACGACTTTTTGATACGGAAAATCCGATCCATCATAAGTGCATCTTCCATTCTCTTGAAGAGCTTTTGAACAATCTTCAGGTTCATCATAACTTGCCGGACAGTCGCAGTTTCCTGTATAAGATGTATGTTTGGTATCGGGAACTTTTAAACCAAATTCTTCGGCTTCCCAAGATACTTCTTCAGAACCTGTGAGGACATATGCTACACTACCTTGTGGAGCTTCTGCCGCACAACTATCATCTGTCCATAATGACGCGTTCCGAACCTTATCATTTGCGCATTTCCAGTATACATATTTACAATTATTGGACAAAGGGTTGCCGTCATCATCAGAAACAACAACGTAATTATCCTCGTGACCGCATTCTGTTTTTACAAGCTTTTTAAACGCTTCTTTGTTTGCTGGAAAATCATGTGATCTAATCGGTGCTCCTGTGTCTAGGGTCAAAAGTTTATAACCTTCAGGAGTATGGGTTGTACATTTACATGAGCGATAAAGTTTAATGTTTCCATCAGTAAGACAATATTGCTGATCTGTCGGTTCATTTTCCCCGTCACATTGTTGATTATATGAGGGTGGACATGTGCATACTTTATACAATTTTGTTTTTGTTCCGTCATAATCAGTTTTTTCACAATAGTCTATATCCTCGTTAATATGAGCTACTTGCATATCATCCGAGCTGAAAAAACATTTTTTATTATATCCTTCTTTACAACCGCAACTTTGATATAATTTTGTAGTTTCTTTTCCGTTTTGTATTTTAGAGCACGGGGTACCGGACGGCTCAACACCTTTGTTTTCTCCGCTTGACGTGCAAGTATATTGATATTCTTCCGAGCAGTTGCAGTTTTTATATTTTTCGACACCACCGGTAGGCGTACAGCCGTATCCATCAGGAATTTGTCCCGTTCCATTACATTCTGAAGAGTATTCATTACTACAAGAGCATTCGCTGTATAATATTTTAATTCCCGTTTCATTATATATTAAATCAGGATTTGCGGGAGTACAGATTGCTGAAGGTTTATTCGCCGGCGGAACCTCTCCGGGGCCATCACACTTCAGATTAAATTGATCATCACATCCGCAAGCTTCATACAGCTTTGTTCCTCCAATGATTTGCTCACAATATTCATTACTTACGGTAACTTGCCCATTGCCTTTGCAGTTATATTTGAATGACGATTGACAACTACAAGCCTGATATAACAGAGCACCTTCTTCTCTTTTTCCGTCTTTATATACCGCTGGTGTACATGAGTTTACTTTAGACGGAATAACGCCCGTGTTGAAGCTTCCGTCTTCCGCTTCGCATGTGTATTTATACAAAGATGCATCACACGAACAACTCTCATAAACAGGTTCTTGAGAAACTCCTTGTTCATTAAGTGCTGTGCAAGAACGTCCTTTGGTATTATTTTTTCCGGGACAGGTAATCCAGTTTGTCGGACATTTACATTCTTTGAAAAGTTTGTTGCCGTTTCCGTCGACACAAAAGTCTGTTCCTAATGCTGTTTGATCAAAACCCAAGCATGTAAATTGATATCCGTTTGCACGGCAAGCCGTAGAGCCTTCGCATTCGGCATATTTCGTTATGCCTTCACTTGTGACACAACTGTTTCCGGTGCCTTTTTGCGCATCAGTACATGTTTTGTAAGTCTTTTCCTGCATTGGTGTACAAGCTTCTGAAACAGGGCATTGGCTGAAATAACGGGTTCCCGTTGAATCAACACATGTGTCTGCGTCGGTTGCTCCCATGTCTCCTTCACAAGTTGACCAATTGGACGGACATTTACACTTATACATCAACTGATTATCGCTATTAACACAAGGATCATATTTTTCCTGCATGACATCGCATTGAGCCTTGTGTTCTGAAGTACACTCCATTGTCGGCTTTGTACAAGATTGATAATATTCCTTACCATTCAGTTTACAAGCCTGACCGACGCCTACCTCGCCATTTTCACAAAGCTTGTCAAAACCTGCTGAACATTTGCAGTATTCAAAGTAAGTGACATCGTTACGAGTACACGGATTGACACCGACTAAAAATTCTTGCTGACAAGTCAACGTTTCCCCGTGAACACAAGTTGTTTTATCTTCGCAGTCCGTGTAATAATATTCTCCGTTCAAAATGCACGGATCTCCTTTTCCGGCCATGCCGTTATTACAGGTTTTGTATCCGTCCGGACAACGACAACTCTTGTATCCGCCGATATTACCTTGATTATCCTGACATCCGTCGACACCGATAAGCGGAGCCTTACATGTTTCTGTATGTTGCCATGTACAATCTGTTACGGAACATTGGTAATATTTTCCTCCACAGCCGTTGGGTTTTGTTACGCCTGTAGGTTTTTTACCGCCCGGACATCCATAGTAATTGTCGGTCCAATTTTCCGGCAGCTCATCTTTTTTGCATTCACAAGCTATATATTTGTCATTGCATGGCGTGCCGACACCAATATAACGTTCACCATCACAAGTCTGATTGTAGTCTGCTGTGCATTGGCAATATGGGTATTGAGAAATTTCTGTGCCAACAGATACATTAGCCTCGTGTAAAGTTTTATCTGTACTTAACATATCCGAAGTCACTTTTTGTGAGCACGCGCCACCACTTAACATTCCTGCGCAGTTGTATTTGTGATATTTATATGCTGAATGACAATTGCAACTTTTGTAATGCGGTTTTCCGTTGATGGTAACGTATTCTTTACTCAAAACATGACGAATTGGGCAATTATCTTCGGTATACGGAAATTCTGAAAGACTAAAATAGCAATTGAATGCCCGCTTGTTGGTGTTTTCTTCAAACTCACAAAGCTGCGTTTGAGCTCCGTTACCGTAACGTCCCTTACA
Organism: uncultured Alphaproteobacteria bacterium; assembly: GCA_949542085.1. GTDB lineage: Bacteria > Pseudomonadota > Alphaproteobacteria > RF32 > CAG-239 > CAZU01. Next base: position 4,074 of record CATGXW010000012.1, on the reverse strand, counting down.
TTGTGCTTCTGTTTCTGTCACATAAATTGTTGGTGATGTATCCTGTGTTCCATCTGGTTTCAAAATATGTTTGCCGCACAATGCTAACAATGGACGAACCTTACATTCACCAAGTTTATAATGTTCCGTACCGTTTTTCATCAAGGTGGAACCTTCGCCATATTTACAGTATGAGGCGTTTGTCGGCTTAGTGAAAGGATAGTCACAGGTTTCTGTATATGTTCGAATATCGCAGGAACACTCAGCTTGATTTGTTCCGCAAGCTCTGCCGGTTGCTCCTGAACCGTATTGCGCTTTACATTTGCTGTCCGCAGTGTCTCCGTCACTTAATTCTACAATAGCCAAAGTTGAGCTTTCTTCCTTACATTCATTAAATTGGCAACTGTTATAATAGGTTGTCCCGTTGATTGTACATGTTGATACATTTTCAGCCGGACGCTTGTTTTCGTCATTAGCACAAGTTTCGTTATAATCAGCTCCACAATAACATGGAGTAAATAAAACGTGGTTTTTACTGCACTTGCCCCCTGCGTTATCAGTACCGAACCTTGCTCCTTCACCTAAAAGGTTTCGACAATCATATTCATAAGCCTTATCGTCTTCCAAATAGTGAATTCCTTGGCCGTTAGTGGACATTTTATCGCAGAGAGGATAACATTTCTCATACTTGATATTATTATAACCTTCAAAATCGCAAATTTTGCCGCTGGCTTCTTGTGTTGTTAAATCACAGACCACTGAACCGTCAGTGGAACTGGTGCCTGAGGGCAAGAGCCAGCTGCTGGGACATTTGCAGACAATCTTTTCAAGAACCGGCTCGCCTCTATCCTGACAAACATAATCTACGGAGCCGTTAATACCGTTTTCACTGCAATTTTCCGGAGTATAATACAATGGCCTGTCTTTCGGGCAAACAAGAACAAATTTCTTATATTTTCTGTCACCTTCATAAGTACAAACAGAGCCTTGTCCGACAAAATTATTGATACATTCATCTTTGCTGAAGTTTCGTCCGGCATATGTCACGCCATTATCTCCGCAAAATTCTTCCAATGTCTGGAACCCCTGGTCTACAGGGCAGCCACACTGATAAGAAACTTTAAATGTTCCCTTAGACTTAAAACATTGTCCGGTAGGTTTGGCCTCTATTCCGTCAATATACGGACAGCTGTTTTCATCATCAACGGCAAGTTTTCCGATAGCTTCATCGCATAGAGGCAAACATTTTTCATAAGACGGCGAAGCGAGGCTTTCAAATGTACAGGATTGACCACCACGAATTTCTCCGGCTGTTTCACATTCCGTTCCAAAAGTCGGTGGACAAGTGCAATAATATTTTTGCGTTCCTGTAGAATCTGTACAAGCTTTAGGCAGGCCCGAATAATTAGAGTTTTCAAGCTGACACCCACTTTGAGTATCAACAAGAGTAGCATTTGATGGACATGCATAGCTTAAACCTGAATATTTTATAACCTCTTTTTTAGTTATAGGATCTGTATCATATGAGCAGAACGGACTTGTTCCTGAGTAATTTTTTTTACATTCTTCAACAGTGATTTTTTCAGATGCCGCTTGTTCTGAGCAGAGTTCATCAATTGTTTTAAAAGAAGCAGGGCATGCACAAATATAGTGAATTGTGTTTTCTCCCTGATATGTACACTTGGTCGTAACCAGAGAATCTCCAATCTTGCAGTCTTCTTCATTTCTAAGGATGGAAATATCCCCTCTGAGCTCTTTTTCAGTTTCGCACGAAGTTGCAAAATCTCCATCCCATTTTACGAATTCTTTTAATGTTTGGTTGTTTTCTTTTGCTTCAAAAACACAGGAAGACGTGCCTGTTCCGTGAAAGTCACTTAAGCAAGATGCACACACACCGTTTGCTTTACAGCTCGCTAAACGATCTGATTTCGTGGCACTGTTGTTTCCCGTTATTCCTGCTTTATTCTCACAAAATTCAATCAAAGATTTTTTATTTTCTGCACATTTGCACCAAAACCGTTTTTCCGTTGTTGTGGCGTCTTTGCTGTACAGACAAGAGATGTTTATCTCCGGTTTACACTCGTCTTCCGTTTGTACGATAGTATTGTCATCTTCCGAAGGACAGGGGGCGTTTATTTCACACTTTTCATACTTTACAACACCATCAAACAAACACTTGTTTCCGTTTTCATCAACCTTTCCATGATCTTTCTCACAATCTTCTTTCGTTATGTATGATGCCGGGCAGGTGCATTGCCATTTTGCTTCGAATGTGTTTGGGTCTGAACATAAATTTTTTGTATCAACATTTTTACCTTGGGGAAAGCAATAAGCTGAAGAAGCGTTTTTAGGTGTATATTGACGATAACAAGTCATTGATTTTGTATCGCAACAGTGTGTAGTTTTCGGTTCATTACATGTAAATGGACTGCTGCTGGTTGAACCTTGATTACATGTCCAATAGTCTTGAGGAAAAGTTATGTTACCATCATCTTGGCATGAATCTCCAAAATCAACGATTCGACCATCATCTGAGTCGTTACATATGGGAAGACAATATGCAAAATAAAATATGTTCCCGCCGGCATCGCACGATGGACCAGCTACCTGATAATCCATTCCTAAGCCTAGCTGGCAATCAACTTTAGTCCATGGATACAGTTCGTATGAACATTTACATTCTGTTTTATGATATTTGGGGGTTCCCTCCAAATTACAGACTCTAGGTGTTTTGGCACCGGTACAAGATGTGTTTTCCGCCTCATTTATGGTATAGTCATCGCCGCAAACCATAATTGTGTTTTGGGTTTTGCTATCTTTATTCCAGCATACACCGGCTTCTTTTCCGCCTTGATTTTCAGCGCTGCTTTTTTCTCCCGCTGTTGCGACAACCGTAGCATTTGTAATATTGCTGCAATCTTTCCACTGGCAGTAATATTTTCTTGTCGCTCCATCCATACACGGAGTAACTAAAAGAACGCCATCTCCTAACTTTGTTTGACAGGCTTCTTCTGTGTCTGTAGTTTCAGCATGAGTCTCTGTAGAAAGATTTATGCATCGCGGAAGGGGATCACATGCGGCATAATATTTCTTAGTAGCATTATGCGTTTTTTGACACCAATCTCCACTTGGAATAGTGTTTACAGGACAATCTTTGTATTCATTGGTATCGCAATAACATACAGAAGTTCCTTCACACGTGAGTGAAACAGATCCCGGGCCGTATATTGCAGAACATGTTTCTCCGGGATTTAAATATTGTGTTGTAACATCAATTTCTTGACATAGTTCATCATCTTCATCACTTGCGGCACGAGACGGTGCTTTTTGAGCAGGAGCGCTACAAGTGTATTTACCGCCGTCGCAAGGTGTGGCGATAGCATTGTCGATTCCCAAAAGCGTATTACAGCCTTCCGGAGAAGAAGCCGTTTTTGCTCCGCATTCAACACCGGAATACGTTGAAGTGTGACCATTTCCGCCGGATGATGTTGATGAATAAGTAGCCCCGTAAGAGCTGCTGGCTTTGGTGTCAACAATAGGAACAACCGCCGCATAAACAGCTTTTGCCGTCAATAACGTTACGACCAGAAGGAATAAATTACGCTTCAGTTTAGACATCTATAAACCTGTATGTATATAAAAAATGCATTTTCTATTATAATAAACACTTTATCAGGCATTTGCAATTGATAATTCATGCATTGTGATAAAATTTGACAAAATAAAAAGCCCTCCGATGAAAGAGGGGCTTTTTTATGCGTTATTTCTTCTTTGTTTTTTCTCGCCATGTTTGGAACAGGATATATAATAACGGAATGACAATCAAACCGCACACTGTTCCGAGTAGCATACCGTAGAATACCGGCACACCGATAGCGATTCGGCTGGATGCGCCGGCGCCGGTTGCCACAATCATCGGCAGCACACCCAAAATAAAGGTAAATGCTGTCATTAACACGGCGCGGAAACGTTCTTTTGTTCCGACAACGGCTGCTTTAATGATTGATGCGCCGCGTTCCTGTTCTTCTTTAGCGAACTCAACAACCAAAATAGCGTTTTTGGCAGCTAAACCAACCAGAAGAATTAAGCCTAGTT